>CAZYJP010000126.1:0-6518 GCA_964647795.1 uncultured Thermodesulfobacteriota bacterium | reverse complement strand
CTCCTCGCGGTCTCGCGCAGGTTTGAGACTGGAGAGCCTCACTTCCGCGAGCAGGACCTGGTGGCCGAGCTGGACCTCCACCCGGACGAGGCCTCCCGCGTCATTCAGCGGCTCACGGAAGTCGGGCTCCTCGCGGCGACCCAGGACGACCCGCCGGGGCTCCTCCCGGCCCGCTCCCCGGACCGTACGCCCGCCGCGGAGGTCGTGGACGCCGTCACCCAGCTCTCTCGGGAGGACGGCGTGGCGCCGGGGCTCCAAGCGAGGCTTCACGCCATGCTGGAGCGGGAGTTGCGCGGCGTTACGTGGGCAGACCTATCCCTGGGGGAGAAGGGGTGAGGGAAGCCGTCACCCTTCCCTCGGGCCGCTGGATGCCCGACGGATCGCGGCCGGCGGGACGAAGGCGGCGCGCTCCAGAGCGTACTTCCGCATCCTTCGTTCCACGGTGCGGCGCGAAAGGCCCGCGGCCCGCGCCACCCTCTGAATCCTCCCTCCGAAGCGGCGAAGTTGCGCCTCCAGGTAGTCCCGCTCGAAACGATCGACCAGCCGGGTGAGCGCCTCCTCCAGGGGCAGGTCCAGGGCCTCGGGCTCCTGCTCGAGCTCCTCGAACACCTCGTGCCCCATGGCTTCCCGCAGATGGGCGGGGTGGAGGGCCCTTCCACTCCCGATCACCACCGCACTCTCCACGATGTTCTCGAGCTCCCGCACGTTGCCCGGATAGTCGTAGCGCTGAAGGATCAGGGCGGCGTTGGGGTCGATGTCCTGAAAGCCCTTGCCGTAGCGCTGGGCGCATTTCTGGAGGAATGCGTGCGCCAGGAGCAGGATGTCCTCGCGCCGTTCGCGCAGGGGAGGGATCTGCAGGTGGACCACGTGCAGGCGGTAGTAGAGGTCTCGCCGGAAGGACCCGTGGCGGACCTCATCGCGGAGGTTCTTGTTGGTGGCGGCGACGATCCGCACGTCCACGGGCCGGGTCCGGGTTTCGCCCACCGGGGTGATCTGGCCCTCTTGGAGGACGCGGAGCAGCCGCACCTGGAGGCGGGGCTCCATCTCCCCGACCTCGTCGAGCAGGAGCGTGCCGCCGGAGGCCGCCTCGAAGTAGCCCTTCCGCTCCCGGTGGGCCCCGGTGAACGCCCCCCGGGTGTGCCCGAAGAGCTCGCTTTCCAGGAGCTCCCCCGGGATGGCGCCGCAGTTGACGGCCAGGAAGGGGGCGCCGGACCGGGGGGACTCGGCGTGGAGGGCCCGGGCGAACAGCTCTTTGCCGGTTCCGGACTCCCCCTCCAGGAGCACCGTCGCATCGGTGCGGGCGGCCCGGCGGACCTTGTCGTAGAGCTGGCGCATGGCGGGGCTCCGCCCGAGGATCTTGCCGTGGAGGTGGGCGTTCTCCCTCTCGCGGCGCAGGGTGCGTACCTCGTCGCGCAGTTCCTTGATCTCCAGGGCGCGCGTGACCGCGTGGAGCAGTTCCTCGGTCAGGAGGGGTTTTCGGAGATAGTCGAAGGCGCCGAGCTTCATGACCTCGATGGCGGAATCCACCGAAGCGTGGGCGGTGACCACGATGATCTCCGTGTCCGGGTGCTCCTCCCTGACCCTTCGGACCAGGTGCTCGCCGCCCTTTCCCGCCATGACCAGGTCGCTGATCACGAGGTCGAAGGGCTCTGCGGCGAGGTGCTCGGCGGCCTCCTCGGCCGACCGGGCGCAGGCCACGACGTGTCCCTCGGCCGAGAGCACCCGCCGGAGGAGGTCGGTCATGCCCGCCTCGTCGTCTACCACCAGGATTCGGTTCTCGTGCATCATGGGCTGCTGCACTCCGGCCTCTGCCCTCGGCGCCGTCAAGGCGCTTCCGCCCAGGTTGCCAGACCCCGGGCCGGGGCATGGGGGTCGTTCCACCAGGGCTCCAGGTGGTAGGGCACCGGGGCGCCGTCGAGTCTCACCCGTGCCCCGGTGTTGTCCACGGGCACGACGAGGGCGCACCCCGAAGCCTCCCGGCCCTGCCAGGGGCCCCACGCCTCCCAGACCTGGGGCGTGCTGCTCAAGGCGAACACGGCCGGCCCCACGGAGCTCATCCCCACGATCTCGGCACCCTGTTCCCGAAGGCGCTCCATGGTTTCGTAGATCTCCTTGCCCTCCGTTCCGTGGAGACGGCACTCGGCGCTTTTCGAGCCCAGCCCGGTGAGGTCCCAAACGACTTCGCCCACCGTGCGGGTGTCACCGCGGATCATGGCCGGGAGGAGGTCCAAGAGGACCCGGTAGGCCTTCACCGGGCCGTCCCGGCGGTCCCGTGCGCGGGCCTCGGTGAGGAGAGCCCGGGCTTCCCACTCGCCCGAGGAGACCTTGGGCCCCAGCCGGGGCACCAGGAGCAGCGCCTTCATGGCCGCCGGCAGCGCCGCCCGGTAGACCAGCTCGCAGCCGTCGGAAGCCAGGACTACCCCGCCGTGCATGGCGGCCATCGCGCCCACGTTCGTCTCGAACCCCTTGACCAGGAGGTCCGGCGCCCCGGGGGCCTCCTCGCAGTAGTTGTAGGCTACCAGCTTTCGCAGGTCACGCAGCACCAAGGGCCGGCCCAGAACCTCGTTGAGTGCCAGCGCACCGGCTGTGAGGCTGCCCACGGAGGAACCCA
Organism: uncultured Thermodesulfobacteriota bacterium; assembly: GCA_964647795.1. Lineage (GTDB taxonomy): Bacteria > Desulfobacterota > Deferrisomatia > Deferrisomatales > JACRMM01 > JBFLZB01. The sequence continues at coordinate 3,907 of CAZYJP010000126.1, read as the reverse complement.
GCCCCATGTGACGGCGGCCGTGGTCGGTCACATCGAGGTCGATGCCTTCTTGGAAACCGGTGAGCTCCCGGAAGAGCGACGAGAGATGGCGCGCGATGGCGGGCCGCGTCCCCGACGTCCCCTGGTCGGATCGTGAACAGATCACGGCGCGGGCGCTGGAGTGGAGGGCCACGGCGAAGCCCAGCCCGCCGCCGCCTGGCCTTCCGATCCCGAAACGGTTCATGTCCGCCACCGAGGCGTGCAGCCGCGCAGGCACCTCGACCTCGCAGACGGTTCCCTCCGCGCACGGCTCCGCGGGACGCACCTTCCCCCCCCAGGCGGGGGGGAAAACGAAGGGCGCCGGGTCACCCGGCTCGAAGGGCACCAGTTCCGGTTCTGCCACGGGTCTCGTCTCTCCTTCCCCTTGTCCCGTGTTCCGTCGGTGTCCTGACGGACGCTTCTGGATCTTCCCACCGCCCTGTTCTACAGTCGCACGACGGCTCCGACCCCTGGGGAGGTGGGGGTGTTCCGTGGGAAGAGGTCCTCATCCGAGAGCGGGAGAGCTGTATGGTCGTCGCTCTCCGCCGGATCACAGAAATGGAATTCCCATGAAGAAAGCTCGGGCGGTAGTCCCTCGTCACGATAGCACGTGCGGGAGGGCCGGACAAAACGGCCGTTGTTCCAGTCAGGGTGGAACCGAAGCGGACCTGGCCGCCGCTCTCCTGGACGGCATCCGGGAGGGCGCGTACGTGGCCGACCGGAACGGAAGGATTCGGGTCTTCAATGCCTCGGCGGAGGTGATCACGGGCCGCACCGCCGGCGCGGTGCTCGGGGGGCCCTGGTCCCAGGCTCTGGGGTGCCCGGGAGAGAAGGGGTGCGCCGGTGAAGAGCCCCCCTCGGCGAACCGATGGTTGGAGCGGGTCTGCCGGGGCACCCGGGCCGACGGCAGCCCGGTGGTCCTGAGGGTTCGCACCCGGTGGGTCTGTGACGCCGCGGGCCGCCCGGCGGGCCAGCTGGGAATCTTCTCGGAGGTCTCCCTCCAGGAGAGCCTTCAGCGAAAACTGGTGGCTCACGAGCGCCTGGCCAGCCTGGGGGAACTGGCCAGCTCCCTGGTCCACGAGATCGGCAACCCCGTCGGCGTGATCCTCGGCTTCGCGCGGCTCCTCGTCCAGGAGGAGGGCCGCGACCCGGGGGGCGAGATCCGGCAGAGGATCTACAGCGAAGCCGAGCGGTGCCGCGAGATCGTTGGGCAGTTTCTGGACTACGCCCGCTCTTCCCGGTCCTCTCCGAGGCCGACCCCCCTCAATCTTGGCGACCTGGCTCGAGACGTGATCCACCTGCTGAGTTACCGGATGATGCGCCAGGGGGTTCGCTGGGAGCTCGACTGGGAGGGGGGCAGCCCCTTGGTGGAGGCAGATCCCGGGGAGATGAAGCAGGTCCTCCTCAACGTGATCCTCAACGCCGTCGAGGCCATGGAAGGGGGCGGCACGGTGCGGGTCTCGGGTCGGCGGATCGAGAGGGAGACCACGGTGGGGGGCGACTCCCTGCTGAGCCCCCGGGCGGCCGTGGTCAGCGAGCCTTGGGTCGAGGTGCGGGTGGAGGACGAGGGGCCGGGGTTGGGCACCCTGGCTCCCGAGAGGGCTTTCGAGGCCTTCTTCACCACCAAGGGAAAGGGCGGTGGTCTCGGCCTCGCCGTGTGCCGCCGGATTCTCGGGCAGTGGGGAGGGGAGATCCTCCTCGAGAACCACGCGGCCGGCGGCGCCCGGGCCATTCTGCGCCTGCCCGGGTGGGTGAGCGAGGGGACCTGAATCCGTCACGGCCGGCGGCGGCCGGGTCTCGCTCGGGATGTCGGCCCCCCGCGACCGGGACACGGGGCCACCCGCCTCCCCTCGATGCCCGCGGGGGCGGGAAGGGGTGGGTCTCATCGCGAAGCCCCATAGAGACTCTTGCGCAGGGCGGCCGTCACCGGCCTTACCCTCTCGGGGTGCCGGACCGGGCTGACCCGTTCCCACTGCTGCCAGGGCCCGAGGAGGACTTCGTAGGGATTGCCGCAGCCGCGGGAGAAGAAGACGGGTAGCCCCGGGCCGATCATCTGGCCGGCCAGCTCCCGGAGGAGGGAGTGGAGCCGATCCCTGCGCTCCTCGCTCCGTGTGTGGAAGATCACCGCCCAGGTGGGCCGGTCCTCCCTGCCCTTGCCCAGTTTTCCGCGCACGGCCTCGCCCGGGTGTGCCTCGCCGAAGCGGTGCAGGAGGTCGAGCCCCTGGTCGCGGCCGGGGGTGAGGACCACCACCTTCCAACACTCCCACGCCGGCCCCAAGTCGATCTGGTCGCCGCCAGCCTTGAGCTGCTCCAGGAGTCCGGTGAGGCAGGGCAGGCAGTCGCGATATAGGTGGGCCTTGGTTTCCCGCAGCAGGCTGTCCGTCTCGAAGCTCTCCCACCCTTCGCGCGAGGCGCGCCGGCCCAGGTAGATCACGCGCTCTCCGCCGGCGGGACCCGCGGCCGACTCACCCGCGGGATCTCTCCGCGTGAACCACTGAGAGCTCGCCTCCCTTCCAGCGGCGAAAGAGGTCGTGTTCGATCCGGAGGGCGTCCAGGACCTTGCCGACGGTCTGGTCCACGATCTCCTCGACGGTCCTGGGGCGGTGGTAGAACGCCACCATCGGCGGCAGGATGACGGCCCCCAAGTCCGCGCACCGCCGCAGAAGGTCCAGGTGGCCCTTGTGGAGCGGGGTCTCCCGGAAGAGCAGGATCAGGTCGCGGCGCTCCTTCAAGGTGACGTCCGCGGCGCGGATCAGCAAGTTCTCGTTGTAGGAGTTGGCGACCGCCGAAGCGGTCTTGACCGAGCACGGGGCCACCACCATCCCGTCGGTGAGGAACGACCCGCTGGCGATGGCCGCCCCCACGTCGTCCACGTCGTAGCACCGGGAGGCCAGACGCTCCACCTCTTCGGCCGTCCAGTCGCTCTCGAGGGCGATGTTCCGGTGGCTGGCTCGGGAGAGCACCAGGTGGGTCTCTACCCCCAGCTCCCCCAGGACCTGGAGGAGCCGGATGCCGTACTGGGGGCCCGTCGCTCCGGAGATGCCGACGACGATGCGCCTTCTAGCCATGGGTTTCCCTCCCGGAGAGCAGGGTGTGGGCCTTCGCGAGAGCGTGGGGCTCGATCCGTGCCGGGCGTCGGCCGTCGAGGCGTTCGTAACCGGTGGCGTCGACTGCCAGTTTGGACGTGCGAAAGGGCCCGGGGCAAGAGGGGTCGATCGGCAGCGCCTTGAGGTCGCTCAGGACCAGGGTGTCCCGGTCGGGCTGGCATCGGGTCGCCACCGACCACTCGACCCGGGCGGGGTCGGCTGGGTCGACGTCCTCTCCCACGGCCACCACCTTCTTCACCACGCCGAGGGTGAGGAGTTGGAGGAGCAGGCTTCGGATCTGCTCCCGGGGCGCCGGTTCCAGCCGCACGACCAGCGAGAGCCCGCAGGTCCCCGGCACGTAGTGGAGCTCCCGGGCGAAGGGGAAGAGGCTGCGCACCCGGGGCGCCGTGTTGGCCTCGGAGATCAGGGCCAGGAGCAGGTCCCCCTCGGGCCCCGTGGGGTGCAGCGCGTGGTAGAGGGGCGAGGCCCGGTGGGTCACCCTGCGCACGCGGAAGGTGGGGGTGCCGGGGAAGACCAGGGAGTACCCCCCCACCTCGCCCAGGGGGCCGTCGGGGCGCTCGTCGGCCGGGTCCACCTCCCCTTCCAGGAGGAACTCCGCCCGGGCCGGGACCGGGATTCCCGTGAGGGGGGCCGCCACCACGTCCACCGCCCGGCCCCGCAGTCCCCCGGCAACGGCCAGCTTGTCGACGCCCGGTGCGCCGCGGAGTGCGAAGGAGGCGAAGGTGAGGGGGTCCACGCCGATTGCCACGGGGGAGTCCCACAGCCCGTACGCCGCCATGCGA
>CAZYJP010000125.1:0-6580 GCA_964647795.1 uncultured Thermodesulfobacteriota bacterium | reverse complement strand
CAGGGCGGCCAGAGCCCCGCACGCGGCGCGCAGACGGAACCGTCGGGCCGTCACCTGCGTCCCGCCTCCCGCGTTCCGGCATCGAGCGTCAAGCGTCACGCCTCCGAGCATCCGAGCCTCCAGGCCTCCCCGCGTCACCGGTACCGGCGGGGGTCGATCTCGTACTTCTGGACCTTGTACCCGAGGATCCGGGGGGTCGTCTGGAGGCGCTCGGCGGCCTTTCGGAGGTTGCCCCGTGTCACCTTGAGGGAGTCGACGATCAGGTCGGTCTCGAAGTGGCGGGTCGCCTCCTCCAGGGGCAGGTCCACCCCGCTCCGCGATGCGTCGGCGGTCTGCAGCGAGGGGGGGAGGTGGTAGGAGTGAATGGCCGGTTCCTCGCACAGGAGCACCGCCCGCTCGATGCAGTTCTCCAACTCGCGCACGTTCCCGGGCCAGTGGTACCCCACCAGCATGTCGATGGCCGGGGTGGTGATGCGCCGGATGTCCTTGCCGTTCTCCCGGGCGTAGCGCTCCAGGAAGTACTCGGCCAGGAGCAGGATGTCTGTCTTTCGCTCCCGGAGGGACGGCATGTAGATGGGGAACACGTTGAGGCGGTAGTAGAGGTCTTCCCGGAAGGTCCCCTCGGCCATGAGGTCCTCGAGGTTGCGGTTCGTGGCGGTGATGACCCGGACGTTCGCCTTCAGGGTCTCCCACCCGCCGACCCTCTCGAACTCCTTCTCCTGGAGCACTCGAAGGAGCTTCACCTGGGTGTTGCCGTTCACGTCCCCGATCTCGTCCAGGAAGATGGTGCCCCCCTCCGCCAGTTCGAAGCGGCCGGGCTTCCGGGCGGTGGCCCCGGTGAAGGCCCCCTTCTCGTGCCCGAAGAGCTCGCTCTCGATGAGGGTTTCGGGGATGGCCGAACAGTTGACCTTGACGAAGGGCCTCTTGGCCCGGGGGCTCCCGTAGTGTATGGCGTGGGCGACCAGTTCCTTGCCGGTGCCGCTCTCCCCGCGGATCAGGACCGTGGCGTTCGATTTCGCCACCTGGGCGATCATCCCGAACACCTGGTGCATCGCCTTGCTGTTCCCGATGATATTGGTGATGTTGTATTTCCGCACCAGGTCGGCCTGCAGCCGCTCCTTCTCCGCCAGGAGCTGCTCGCGCTCGTCCGCCACCAGCCGGTGGAGCTTCACGGCCTGCGCCACCATGGAGGCGATGATGGTGAGGAGGCGCACGTCCTCGTCCAGGCTCGTGTCGTCGCCGAAGAGTCGGTCCACGCTCAGGGCCCCGAGGACCTCGTCCCGGGTCCGGATGGGGACGCACAGGAAGGCCACGTCCGCCCGATCGAGGTCGCGGCTCTGGGTCCGGTTCAGGAAGAGGGGGTCCTTCCCGATGTTCGAGACGACCACGGGCTCCCCGGTGGCCACCACCCGGCCGGTGACCCCCTCGCCGAACTTGTACCGGCCCTTGCGGCGGGCGTCCGGGTGGAGACCGTAGGAGACCTCGATCTGCACCTCCTCGGCGTAGGGCGAGACCAGGGCCACGGCGCCCCGGGTCATGCCCAAGCGGTCCGAGAGGCAGATGAGGACCCGATGGAGCCAGTCGTCCAGGTCCAGGCTCGAGGCCAGGGCCGACGACACGTCGTAGAGGGTGCCGAGCTCCTGGACCTTGCGTTCGAGCGCCTTGGCAGTGGTCACCGCGCACCTCCTCCGGGTGAAATCCGACAAAAGTGTAGACCCTCTGCGGTTTCGAGACAATCGTGAAGTCGCGATCCCCCGCCGGGCTCCCCGGCCTGGCTCCTTCTCGCCGATCGACCCTTTCCAGGGAGGACGGGGATTGCTATCTTCGGCGCCGGCTCCCTTTGTTCCGCCTGCGCCCGAAGGAGACACCATGACCCCAAAGGAAGTGCTGGAGTTCGCCAAGGAGAACGAGTGCCGGTTCGTCGACCTCAAGTTCCAGGATTTCCTGGGGCTCTGGATGCACTATTCCCGGCCCATCCAGGAGCTCGACGAGTCGACCTTCGAGAACGGCTACGGGTTCGACGGCTCGAGCATCCGGGGGTGGCAGCCCATCAACACATCGGACATGCTCGTGGTCCCGGACCCGGACACCGCGCGGATCGATCCCTTTCCGCGGGAACGGACGCTCCACCTGATCGGGAACATCTTCGATCCCATCACCCGCGAGCCCTACTCCCGGGACCCCCGCCACATCGCCCAGAAGGCCGAGGCCTACCTCAAGAGCACCGGCGTGGGGGACACAGCGCACTTCGGGCCCGAGGCCGAGTTCTTCGTCTTCGACGACGTGCGCTTCGACCAGACCCGCAACAGCGCCTTCTACCTGGTGGACTCGGAGGAGGGGCGCTGGAACACCGGCCGCGACGAGCAGCCGAATCTGGGGTACAAGCCCCGGTACAAGGAGGGGTACTTCCCGGTGCCCCCGACCGACAGCCTCAACGACCTGCGCAACGAGATGGTGCTCGAGCTCATGCGGGTGGGGATCCACGTGGAGCTCCAGCACCACGAGGTGGCTACCGCCGGCCAGGGCGAGATCGACATCCGCTACGCGCCCCTCGTGGAACAGGGGGACAACCTGCAGTGGTTCAAGTACATCCTCAAGAACGTGGCCCGGCGAAACTGCAAGGCGCTCACCTTCATGCCCAAGCCGCTCTTCGAGGACAACGGGTCCGGGATGCACGTCCACCAGTCCCTCTGGAAGAACGGGGCGAACGTCTTCGCTGGCGACAAGTACGGAGGACTCTCCCAGGAGGCTCTCTGGTACGTGGGCGGCATCCTGCGCCACGCCCCGGCCCTGTGTGCCATCTGCAACCCCTCCACCAACTCGTACAAGCGCCTTGTCCCGGGCTACGAGGCGCCGGTGAACCTGGCCTACTCGCGCCGCAACCGCTCGGCGGCGGTGCGGATCCCGATGTACTCCACCAACCCCAAGGCCAAGCGGGTGGAGTTCCGGACCCCGGACCCGAGCTGCAACGGCTACCTCGCCTTCGCCGCCATGCTCCTGGCCGGCCTCGACGGCATCGAGAACCGCATCGACCCCGGCGAGCCTCTGGACAAGGACATCTACGGGCTCTCCCCCGAGGAGCTCCGCGACGTGCCCTCGACCCCGGGCAGCCTCGCCGACGCCCTCAAGGCCCTGGAGGCGGACCACGAGTTCCTGCTCAAGGGCGACGTCTTCACCGAGGACGTGGTGGAGACCTGGATCGAGTGGAAGAGGAAGCACGAGGTGGACGCCGTGAACATGCGCCCCGTCCCGTGGGAGTTCGCCCTGTACTTCGACTGCTGACGGGCAGGACTGAGGACGGAGGGCTGAGGAGCGAGGACCGGGGACCGGATCACGCGTCACGCGTGACGCGTCATAGGGAGCGCGAACGCCATGTGGTTCACGAGCGAAGAGATCCTCGAGACGGTCGGGATGATTGCCGAGGACCGCCTCGACATCCGCACGGTGACCCTGGGGGTGTCGCTCTGGGACTGCTCGGACCCCGACCCCCGGGCGTGCGGCCGGAAGATCCGGGAGAGGATCCTCACCCGGGCCTCGGGGTTAGGGGCGGCGGCCCGGGAGATCGAGAGCGCCTACGGCATCCCCATCGTGAACACACGGGTGAGTCTCACGCCGCTGGCCCTGGTGGTGCCGTGCGCGGACCCCGACGCCTTCCTGGAGGTCGGCCGCGCCGTGGACCGGGCCGCGGAGGAGGCGGGGGTGAACTTCGTGGGCGGCTTCTCGGCCCTGATTCCCAAGGGGGCCACCCGGGTGGACCGGGCCCTCCTGCAGGCCATCCCCGAGGTGCTCTCCACCACCGAACGCCTCTGCTCCTCCGTGGCCGTGGCCTCCACCCGGGCGGGGATCAATGCCGACGCGTGTCTGGAGATGGGGGGCATCCTGCGGGAGACCGCCCGGAGGACCGCCGACCGGGACGGCATCGGGTGCGCGAAACTCGTGGTCTTCGCCAACGCCGTGGAGGACAACCCCTTCATGGCGGGCGCGTTCTTCGGCCCGGGCGAGGCCGAGTCAGCGGTCCTGGTGGGGGTGAGCGGGCCCGGCGCCGTCCGCCGCACCCTGGAGGGGCTGCCGCCGGGTGCCGATCTCGGGCAGGTGGCCGAGGCGATCAAGAAGACGGCCTTCAAGATCACCCGCATGGGGGAGTTGGTGGGCCGCGAGATGGCCCGGAGGTTGGGAGTGGAGCTCGGGGTGCTGGATCTCTCCCTCGCCCCCACCCCGGCCGAGGGCGACAGCGTGGGTCAGATCCTGGAGGTCCTGGGGCTCGGGCGGCCCGGGGCGCCCGGCTCCACCGCAGCCCTCATGATGCTCAACGACGCCGTGAAGAAGGGAGGGGCCTTCGCCTCCTCGGCGGTGGGCGGGCTCTCCGGCGCCTTCATCCCGGTCAGCGAGGACGCGGCCATGATCCGGGCCGCGGCCGAGGGCGCCCTGACCCTGGAGAAGCTCGAGGCGATGACCAGCGTCTGCTCGGTGGGCCTCGACATGGTCGCGGTGCCCGGCGACACCCCGGCTGAAACCCTGGCGGCGATCATCGCCGACGAGATGGCCATCGGCGTGGTGAACAACAAGACCACCGCCGTGCGGATCATCCCGGCCCCCGGGAAGGTCGCCGGAGACCGGGTCCACTTCGGGGGACTCCTGGGGGAGGCGCCCGTCATGCCCGTGAACCCCACCCCCTGTGCACCCTTCATCCGAAGAGGCGGCCGCATCCCGGCCCCGGTCCAGGGGCTGCGGAACTGAGGCCATTTCGGCGGCCCCCTTCGTTTCGGAAACATCCGCCCCTTGGGTGGGACCTGTACATCCCGTTGAACGAAACCGCTTCGCGGTAGCTCTTCTGAAAACCAAACAAGAGCAAGCACTTACGCAACAGTCCCGCGTGTAGTTCGCCCTCCTGCGCCCGAAGAAGTCTGCCCGAAGTAGGCTGCCCGGCGATCGGATGTCCATCGGGGACGTCCTTGTCGCAGGAGGCTGCCATGAGTGCTCTTCGTTCCCGCCTGATCCACCAGTTGAACTCCGAAACTACTCCGCGCGCACCATCGAGTCCTATGTGGGTGTCGTGGGGGGCTTGGCGAAGTTTTACGATACGCCGCCGGATCGGCTCCGCCAGGACCAGATTCAGGGCTACCTGGTGTACCGCATCGACGAGGGGCTGGCGTGGAGCAGCATCAACGTGGCCGTGTGCGCCATCCGGTTCTTCTACTACCAGGTGCTGGGGTGGGAACCGATGCGGCTGGCGATCCCGCGGCGCAAGGCCGAGGTGCACCTGCCCGAGGTGCTGTCGGGGCAGGAGGTGGAGCGCCTGTTGTCGGCGGTGGACAACATCAAGCACCGGGTCTTGTTGATGACGGCGTACTCGGGGCGCTTGCGGGTGAGCGAGGTGCTGGGCCTTCGGGTCGAGGACCTCGACAGCAGTCCCCCCGGTTCTTGTTCCGGGTCGAGCCCCTGGCCCGGGTCTTCCGCGGCAAGTTCGTCGATGGGATGAAGAAGCTCCACGCCCAGGGAAAGCTCTGCTTCCTTGCGACCCCCTTGCCCCGCTCGGCACCCCAGAGGGGTTCCAGCATCTGGTCGACGCCCTCCACGGCAAGGACTGGGTGGTCTACTGCAAGCCCCCCTTCTCCGGCCCCGAGAAGGTGCTCGGCTACCTGGCGCGCTCCACCCACCGCGTGGCGATCTTCAACCACCGCATCGTCGACGTGGGCCAGGGCCACGTGCACTTTACCTACCGCGACCGGGCCCATGGCGACGGGGTGCGCATCTCCCGGCTGCCCGCCGATGAGTTTCTCCGGCGGTTCCTGCTCCACGTCCTGCCCGACGGACTCCAGCGCATCCGCCACTACGGCTTTCTCTCCAACCGCGCCAAGAACCAGGCGCTGCCCCGCTGCCGCGCCCTGCTGGGGACGGCGCCCCCTCCGGCGCCGACCTCGTCCCCAGCCGGGGCCACATCCCAGGAAACCATCCTTGCGCTCACCGGCGTGGACATCCACCGCTGTCCGGCGTGCGGAAGCCCCAGGCTCACCCGCGTGGCCGCCCTTGCTCCGGAGCGTCCTCCTCCGATCCGCGGCCCTCCCGCACCCTGCGAGGTCGGCTAACGTGTGGCCTACCCCAGGGCGCGCCCCCACGCACGCCCCAGGGAAGGTCTGGCATTTGGGCGCGAAACGAGGTAGAAACACCCCCAAGGGGGTGCCCGTGCGATCCAACTTCCGCGGAGGTTCGACCACGACCCGTCCAGACAGGACGCACACCGTCGTCCGTCATGGCGTCTTTCGTCCCCACCTCCCCCCCTGGGCCTCCCAGCCCACGAATACAAACCCCATAGAAGATCAAAGACCGACGCCGAGCGGCACCGGCCACGCGGCTTCGTTCAACAGGTTGTATCCGGAATGCCGACCTTCGCCGCTCTGGACCTGACGACGGCTGCGAACCGTGCCCGTCGTGCCTTGGGTTCCCGTTGCCGGCATTCCGGATACAACCCTATCCGTTAGGCCACTTGAAATTCAGCGCGCTGGGGCCCATTTGTTGGCGGATGATTTTTTTTCACCCACTCCGGAGTCAAAAATGTCGAAATCAATTACTCGCATGAACC
>CAZYJP010000124.1:0-6586 GCA_964647795.1 uncultured Thermodesulfobacteriota bacterium | reverse complement strand
CAGGGCATCGGCGTGGATCTGCCGCCCCAGGGCCCGGCGGGAAAGCGCCGCTTCCGGTCCTTCGCGCTCCACCCCACCACGCCGGCCAAGAGCCTGGAGCAGTTCCGGGCCCTCCACGCGGCGACCCGGGCCATCCTGGCCACACTGGACTCCGCGCAGGCCACGTCCCTGATCCTCGAGAGGGTGATCGGATTGACCGGGGTGAAGGGCGGCACCCTCCGCCTCATCAACGAGACCACCGGCCAGCTCGATCTGGTGGCGTCCCGCGGCCTGAGCGAAGGCTACCTCGCCAAGGGGCCTCTCCACGCGGACCGGAGCATCCAGGAGGCCCTGGGCGGGGCGCCGGTCCTGATCCGCGACGCCCGCTCCGACCCCCGGGTGGAATACCCCGAGGCGGCGGCCCGGGAGGGCATCGCCTCCATCCTCACCATCCCCATCGTGGCCCGGGAGCGGGTGATCGGGATCCTCCGGCTCTATGCGGCCGAGCCGACCGACTACAGCCGGGACGACGTGGCCTTCCTCTCGGCCCTGGCCGAGGTCGCCGGCATCGCTCTCATGAACGCCCGGCTCTACGAGCGGACGCGCTACGACCTGTCCTTCTGGCAGACCACGGTGGAATACCTGGGAGGGAAGGGGGGCGCATAACGCTCCTCCGCCCGATCCCGGAAGCGACGGCCCGACGCCCTGTGGGGGGCGCCGAGCCGCCTCCGGCCGTCAGGGCCTCATCCGTCCTTTTCGTACTTGAAGGACAGGCTCACCCGAGCCCGGAACGCCACCGCCTTCCCGTTCTCCACCTTCAGATCCAGCTTGCTCACCTCGGCCACCCGCAGGTCCCGCAGCGTCCCGCTCGCCGTCTCCACCGCGGTCTTCGCCGCGTCCTCCCAGGACTTCGTGCTCGTTCCCACCACGTCGATGATCCGATACACGCTGTCTCCCATGGTGCCCTCCTCTCTGTGTGGGGTTCCGTCTCCGGCACCGAGCGCGGCGCCGGGGCCTCGGAAGGGAGGCTACTACGCGCCGGCGGGATGTAAAGGCGGATTGCGGGGCGGAGCGCAGGGGCTCCCGGACCCCCGCATGCCACCCAGGTGGTGGAGGATCGTGGCGCCAGGGGGCGATTGACCCCTTTCGGACAGTGTGCCAAGATGCGCCACCGGTTCGATTGCCTTGTCCCCTCTGTCCGGATGCGCCGTGACCGTCGAAGGGACCCTCCCCGAAGACTCCTTCGTCAACCTGAGCCGGCGGTTGTTCTACCGCAGGCCCGCGATCCTGCTCCTGCACATGGGCGTCATGGGGGTCGGCCTGTACTGGACCAGCAGGCCCGAGGCCGAAGGGGGGATGGCGGCGCTCGGCTGGCTCCCGCTGCTCATCCCGATCGTCCTCTTCCTCATGGTCTCCCGCCGCGCGCGGTCCCAGTACCGGCAGAACCGAACCCTCCGGTCCTGGGTGCGCTACGAACTGCGCGACGACGGCGTCTCCCTCCAGACCTCCGACGCCCACGGGTTCCTCCCCTGGAACCAGATCCTGCGGCTCTACCAGACACCGGGTCACCTGGTGATCTACGGCAGTCGGGGCCAGGCCTTCGTCGTGGGCAAGGACTGGTTTGCCGGTCCCGGCGCGTCCGAGGCCTTCGCCGCTGCCATCGAGGCGGGCCTCGAGACCGCGGCGGCCACCCCCGGAGGCGAGCCGGGGCCGTAGGCCCATGCCCGACCCGATCCGATCCATCCTCGCACCGCAGCCCCGGGAACGTCCCCTCATTCCCGGTGCTTCCGGGAAATGATTTCGGAAGGGCCCGGGGGGATGTACGCTTCGTGTTGCCCGGCATCGTCCGCCGGAGTGGGCGGGCCCACCCGGCCGTTCCCCGGCTGAGCCTCATTTTTCCAGGTTTTTCTTTCCCGGTTGTGAGAAAATCCCGTTCATGCGGGAAATCACCCATCCTCTGCGGGAAGCGCCCAACATCTCTCCGGGGGGCCGTGTCCTCGGCGAGCTCGAGGCCGCTCGAAGCGTTCCCCCTGCGGTTCCGGCTGGGCCGTCAAGGTTGCCCCGTCGCGGGCCGATCATGGGGTCGTGCTCGTGAAAGGACGCCCAACTGGGGGGCGGGGGCGTGAAACCGCGCGGGAGGAGCCAGATGCCGCGTAGGACCGTGATCGGGGGGCTTCTGCTTCTGGTGCTCTCCCTCGGCTGGCCCGTCAAGGTCGCCGCCGGGGCGGCCGACCGCAACCCGACCGCCGCGGGGCCGCCGCTCGTCATCGGCGTCCTCCCCGAGCAGGACATCTTCCAGCAGTTGCGGCGGTACCAGCCGATGATCGACTACCTCGCCCGCCGAGGCGGCCGAAAGATCGAGCTCAAGGTGCTCCCACGCTACGGAAACGTCGTGGAGAGCTTTCGTGAGGGAAACCTCGACGGGGCCTTCTTCGGAAGCTTCACCTACGTGCTCACCCAGCAGAAGCTGGGTCTGCGGGTCCTTGCCCGGCCCCAAGGCCTCGACGGCACGTCCAGCTACTTCGGTCTCCTGGTGGTGCGTGCCGACAGCGGCATCCGGGGAGCCGCGGAAATGAAGGGCAAGGTCTTCGCCTTCGTCGACCAGGCCACCACCGCGGGGTACCTGTTTCCCCTGGCCTACTTCCGGGAACACGGGGTCCGGGATTACCGGACGCACTTCCGCGAGACGTACTTCGCCGGCACCCACGAGGGCGTCGTCGCCGACGTGGTCGACGGCAAGGCGGACGCCGGCGCCCTGAAGAACACGGTGTATGACCGGTGGGCGGCCGCCAACCCGGAGGCGGCCCGCGAGATCGCGATTCTGGCGTGGTCCCCCCACGTGCCCGAGAACAGCCTGGCGGTGCGTGCCGACCTCGATCCGGCCCTGGCCGGCCGTCTCCTGGAGGCCCTCCTTCGCATGCACGAGGATCCGGACGGCGCGGCCGTGCTCCGTGGGTTCGGCGCGGCCCGCTTCATCGCGACCACCGACGAGGACTACGCCGCGGTGTCGGCCTACGCGAAGGCCGTCGGTCTCGACCTCAAGACCTACGACTACGTGAACCGGTGAGGAAGGGCTGACCGTGCCGCTCCGACCCCCCACCCTCGGCCCCCGCTCCCGGGTCTTCCCATGAGACGCAGGGTCCTCGTCGCCACCGCGCTCTTCTGCGCGGTGTTCGTGCTCTTCGGGGTGTACATCGCGACGACGATCCATCGGAGCACCACGGAGCTCGACGATCTCGTTCGGCTGCACCAGGTCGAGCTGCTGCGCGAGGACCTTCTCGTGAGGGTCCAGGCCGTCAAGTCGAGCGTCGCGGCCCGGAACATGCGGCACTTCCAAGGGGTGGACCACGTCGTCGAGAATGTGATGGGCATGTACTCGTCCCTCGAGGGCTGCTTCGGCTGCCACCACGCCCAGCCCACCCAAGATGTTTTCGAAGACCTTCTCGAACGGACCCGGCGCTTCGAGTCCTCGATCAGCCGGGTCCTCACGATCCGCGCCAATACCGAGCGCCTGCAGGCCGAGGAGGAGGCCGCCTTCGCCGAGGGAGCCGACCTGGCGGACAGGATTCACGACATGATCGCCGCCACGATGGCCCAGCTCGAGCGCAAGACGTCCGAGGTGGTCCTCCAGATCGGCCGAACCAACCGGATCCTCTACACCCTCCTGGCACTGGGGCCCCTTCTGGCGGTCGGCCTCGCCGTCAGCTTCTTCCGGTCTTTCTCCCGGCCCATCGACGCGCTCCTGCGCGCCACCCGGGAGATCGAGGGGGGCAACCTGGACTACGGGGTGGCGGGGCTGGAGCACGAGTTCAAGGAGCTCGGGGACTCCTTCAACCAGATGGCGCGGTCCCTCAAGGACCAGATGGCGCGGCTGCAGCGCACCGAGCAGATGGTGGTCTGCGGCGAGGTGGCCGCCGGGCTGGTTCACGAGATCAAGAACCCCCTGGCCGGCATCAAGGTGTCTCTCGACGTGCTGACCGAGGAGGCGGATCTCTCCGACGACCTCAAGCACATTCTCGCCATGTCCGTCGACGAGATCGGGCGCGTCGACTCCCTCATGCGGGGCCTGCTGGATTTCGCGAAGCCCAAGCCGCCCCACCTCACCCGGGTCGACGTGCATCCCGTCCTCGAGAGGGCCTTGGACTTCGCGGCGAAGCGGTCGAAGGGAAAGGGCAACGGCGACGGCAGGGTCGAGGTCGTCCGGCAATGGGGCGAAGACGTCCCGGAGATCGTCGCCGACCCCGAAAAGCTCGTGCAGGTGTTCCTGAACCTCGCGGGCAACGCCTTGGAGGCCATGCCGGAGGGCGGCACCCTGTCCGTGTCCACGGCGCGAACCGACGACCGGGTCCTGATCCGGGTCTGCGACACCGGTTCCGGCATCGAGCCGGGCCTCGAAGGGAGGATCTTCGAGCCCTTCTTCACCCGGAAGAAGAGCGGCACCGGTCTGGGGCTCGCCATCTCGAAGAACGTGGTGGAGCAGCACGGCGGAAGCCTCACCGTGGCGAACCGCCGGGAGGGCGGGGCCTGCTTCACGATCGCGCTCCCCCTGGACGGTGCCGAGGGCGCCTGGGGAGAGCGGGGAGTGGCGCGGCCGTGAGCTCCTCGGGAAAGGTCTTCATCGCCGAGGACGACCCCCTCATCCTCGTCAACCTCACCCGGGTCCTCAAGCGGCAGGGCTACGACGTCGAGTCCGCGGTCAGCGTGAGGGGCCTGGTGGACCGGGTCTTCGCCTGGAGGCCGGAGGTCGTCCTCCTCGACATCGGGCTGCAGGACGGCAGCGGCCTCGACGTGCTGCGCGAGCTCCGGTCCCGGGGCGTCGACACCGAGGTGGTGATGCTCACCGGCGACGCCACCGCCCAGACCGCGACCCGCGCGCTCAAGGCCGGGGCGTCCGACTACCTGACCAAGCCCTTCGAGCTCAACGAGGTCCGCAAGGTCATCGGGAACCTCGTCGAGAAGCGGCGGCTCCAGCGCGAGGTCGAGCAGCGCCGCACGGCGGAGGGGGAGCCGGGCATCCCGGAGCTCGTGGGCGGGTCCCCGGGGATGGCCGAGCTTCGGGAAAAGGTCGCCAAGATCTCCGAGGCCGGGGTCGACACCGTCCTGGTCACCGGCGAGAGCGGTACGGGGAAGGAGGTGGTGGCGCGGCACGTGCACCACCGCATGCACAGCCAGGACTCGGACTACGCGCCCTTCATCGGGGTCAACTGCACCGCCCTCACCGAGACCCTCATCGAGAGCGAGCTCTTCGGCCACGAGCGGGGCGCCTTCACCGACGCCAAGAGCCTCAAGAAGGGGGTGTTCGAGCTCGCCGGCCGGGGCACCGTGCTCCTGGACGAGATCGGCGACATGCCGCTGGCTTTCCAGGGAAAGCTCCTGCGGGTCCTCCAGGAGCGGACGATCCGCCGCATCGCCGGCAGGGAGGACCTCCCGATCCACGCCACCGTCATCGCCAGCACCAACCGTGATCTGGGGGAAGCGGCGGATCGGGGCGCCTTTCGCCTCGACCTCCTCTACCGCCTCAACGCCTTCTCCGTGGTCGTGCCCCCTTTGAGGGAGCGCGGCGAAGACGTCCTGGCCTTTGCCGAGCACTTCCTGCTCCGCCTCTCGGCCAGGTACAAGCGCCCGCAGGTGCAGACCCTCTCACCCGAGAGCCGGGCCGCCTTCCTCGCCTACCCCTGGCCGGGCAACGTGCGGGAGCTGAAGAACGTCCTGGAGCGGCTCGTCGTGCTCGAGGCCTCCGACACCATCGGGGTCGAGCACCTTCCGAAAGAGATCGCCGGCGCCGGGCCGCCGGCCCCGGAACCGCAGCCCCCGCTCCAGCGAAGCTCCCGCCTCGTGCTTCCCGACGGCGGGCTCTCCCTCGAGGACGTGCGGCGCGACCTCATCGTGCAGGCCCTCGAGAAGGCCAAGCACAACAAGCGCAAGGCGGCGAAGCTCCTGCGGATCAGCTACGACACCCTCAGGTATCAGATGAAGAGGTTCGACCTGGAGTAGGCGGGGCGCCCATCACCTCCTCGGCGATCGAGCGCACGACGCTCACGTCGAAGGGCTTGCCGACGAAGTAGTGGGCCTGCCGGGCGATCGCGGCTTCGTCCTCCGGGGTCAGGTACCCCGCCGACATCACCGCCACCCTCGTGTGGGGCGACCTCCTGCGGATCTCCGCCAGCGCCTCCAGCCCGCTCATCCCGGGCAGCCGCACGTCGAGGAAGCACAGGCCGTAGGGGCACTCGGCGAGCGCCTCCAGGGCTTCCTCCGCGCTCTTCGCGCACCGGATGTCGGGGTCGTGCCTTCGCAGCACACGGGCAAGACCCAGGGACACCAGCTCCTCGTCGTCGACGATCAGGACCTTGTTCACGGGTTCCGTCCCCCTGACGCGAGCAAAATGGATCGGCAAGGAAGCAATGCAAACCGAGGGCACGAGAGTTGGCGTGCAATCTACGGGCCAGCAGCGGACCCGGCCGTCCGCCGCGGCGACCGGTGTGTCCGTCCCGCCCAATGCGCATCGGCTGGGCTCCGGCAGCCCGGTGCTCCCCTGCGGTCCGCCGGTGAAATCCCCAACCGCCGTTCCCGATCGGTGAGCTCCGCCCGGGGTATCCCCAAGGTGTGG
>CAZYJP010000123.1:0-6589 GCA_964647795.1 uncultured Thermodesulfobacteriota bacterium | reverse complement strand
GGGGACGGCCCCTTCGAACCCTCACGAATCACTATGCTTTTCAAGCGCCGCGATTTGGCGCCCCATCCATGGGACGCACACAGGCTGCTTTTTCAGCAGCCTGCTATTCGATGTTCTGTACCTGCTCTCGAATCTTCTCGAGCTCGGCCTTCATCTCCACCACGGCCCTCCCGATCTCGGTGTCGGCCGCCTTGGACCCGATGGTGTTGACCTCACGGTTCATCTCCTGCAGAAGGAAGTCGAGCTTTCGCCCCACCACGCCTCCCTCGGCCAGGAGCTCCAAGGCCTTCTCCCGATGGCTCCGAAGGCGCACCACCTCCTCGGTCACGTCCGAGCGGTCGGCAAAGAGGGCAACTTCGAGGGCGAGGCGCTCGGACGCCATCTCCGGCGGCAAGTCCTGGGCCAGTTCCTGAAACCGTCGGCGAAGACGGGCGCGGACCTCTTCTAAGTGAGCGGGACGTCGCCCATCGACTCGGCTTACCAGCTCGCCGATCGTTCCCAGCCGGCCACGGATGTCCGCAGCCAGGTCCATCCCCTCACGGGCGCGCAGGGCGTCGAGTTCCGCCAGGGCCCTCTGGAAGACGGGTTCGGCCTCGGCCCACAGGGCCTCGGGTTCGAGCCCCCCAACCCCGGGGGTTGTCACGGCCGGGATGGAGAGCAGGTGGGCCAGATTCACCTCCCCAGAGATCCCCGTCGCCCGGGCCACCGCGCGCAGGGCCAGGGCTGCCTCGCGGGCGGCCTCGACATTCACGTAGAACCCGTTCCCGGCTCCACTCCGACCGTCCCAGGCTGCAAAGACGTTGACCTGGCCCCGCTGGAGCCGCGTCTTGACGAGGCCCAGGAGCTCGGCTTCGCAGCGTTGGAGCTCGGGGGGGAGTTTGGCGAGGAAGTTCAGGAACCGGTGATTCACCGCCTTGACCTCCACCGCCAGACGCCGCCCGCCGATCTCACCTTCGGCCCGGCCGTAGCCGGTCATGCTCTTGATCATGGCGATTGTCCGTTGCTCGTTGTTCGTTGTCGGTTGGAGATGGAGGCCAGAGTGCCGAGCGCACGATTGCGCAGGCGCCGCTTGTGCACCTCGCGCACCCCGTTGAAGAAAGCGACGGCCCGGGCCTCCCGGTAGTCGGGATAGGTCCAGGGCAGGGGGCGAAAGGTACCCCTCTCGAAGACCAGCTCCGCCTCGGCGTAGATCCCCTGGCCTAGGTAGACGCGGTGGGCAGCGGGCTTTCCCGAGGCCAGCACGACCTGGGTGAGGTTCAGGTGCCCGGGATCGACGTTCACCGTTCGCCCCCGCGGCCCGCCCCATTCCGCTTCCAGCGCGTTGGCCGCGAGCTTGAGCACAGCAAGCTCCCCGGGGTTCCGTTCCCCTTCGATGGCCAAATAGCTTCGCAGGAGCCCGCTGCCCATCTCGCCGTTGTAGTACCGCGACTGAGCGAAGGGCTCTTCCCCGGTGGACCCGCAGACCGGGCCGAACCGCTCGGCCAATGCGGCCAGGACCCACTCCCGGGACGCCGACGGGTTGCGGAGAAGTCCCAGCACCAGGACACAGGGCGCAGGGGCCTCGGGCCGGCTCATTCCCTGCCCCTCTTCTGCGCCCGCCGCGCCCTGCGGAGCTGGGCTTCGCGGCCCTCGCGCCAGAGCCTGGCAGGTTCGGCAGAGCCCAGGCCGGCGGCCACTGCGTACTCCTGCAAGAAACCCCAGCGGTCGCGAAGCGTGAGGATGGAGAGATCGGACAAGGACCGGCCTAACTCTTCCAGATTCTTGACTCGCCGTTTCCGGGGCAAGCGCTGGTGCAACTCCTCCAGGTCCACGAGGAACGGCCGCCACCCCCCGTCCTCCTGGCCGAACACGAGGTTGCCCGGTAGATCGCCGTGGTACAGGCCCAGGCGGTGGAGCCTTCCCAGGAGCCGGGCCAAAGACTGCACCGCCTCCCGAACCTTCGGAGAGAGCCCTTCCCGGCGCGCCTCCCGAGTCAGGTGCTCCGTCCACATTCGCGTCGGCCCCAGCCACCGGTTCACGAGGAGTACCTCGTGCAGGAGCCCCCGGCCCAGGCCAAAGAGCCCCAAGGGCTCGGCAGTATCCACTCCGCCTTGGGCGAGCCTCAGCCCCATGGTGAAGGCCCGCTGGGGCTTTCGCCGGATGCCGAAGTCCCGGACCCGTGCCACGAGGCCCTTCGGGGTGTAGTGCTTGACGAAGATCGGGCCGTCCGGCGTTTCGACCCGATAGGCCGTCCGGTCCGGGCGAGACTGGAGAGGCGCCCAGGTCCCCTGTTGCAGCCCCCGCGATAGTCCCCTGGCCTCGTTCCCGCGAACGAGGCGCCACGGCGCGTCACGGGGAGGCAGAGCGGACAGGAGCACGGTTCCGTTGGTTTGCAGCGCTCCGCAGTTCTTCCCTCGACGCCACCGCCGTGCCCAGTTTTCCGACCACGATTCCCGCGGCCAGGTTGGCGAGGCATGCGGCTTCGACGGGCGGCGCCCCGGCGGCCCACGCGAGGGTCAGAACCGAGATGGCGGTGTCCCCGGCCCCGGTGACGTCGAACACGTCCCGCGCCCGGGTTGGGATCTGGGCTACTTGGCCGGAAGCCTCCACCAGGGTCATGCCTCGGTCCCCCCGGGTCACCAGGACGGCTTGGGCGCGAAGCTCAGCCAGGAGCTTTCGGGCCGCTGCGGCCGCCTCCTCGTCGGAGCGGGCCGGCGTACCGGCCATGGTCTCGATTTCCTTCGTGTTGGGGGTGAGCACGGTGACGCCTCGGTACTGGCCCACGTTTCCGGGCTTTGGGTCCACGGCGAGCAGGACGCCGAGTGTGCGGGCTCCGTCGACCAGAGGCTCCATGAGCTCCCCGGAAACCACCCCCTTGCCATAGTCGGAGACGACCACTGCATTCAGGTAGGGCAAGCGCCCCGCGAGGCAGTCGCACAGCGCCTGAAGCACTTCGGCCGGCAGCGGGCCGCGCCGCTCCCGGTCGAAGCGGACCACCTGCTGGTGCTGGGCGATCACACGGGTTTTCACGGCAGTGGGTCGGTTTGCTGTCTCCACGACCCCTCCAGCCGCCACGCCGAGCCGGCCGAGTTCGGCTCGAAGTTGACCCGACGCGGCGTCCATCCCCACGACCCCGAAGAGCTCGACCTCGGCCCCGAGGGCTCGCAGGTTGTGCACCACATTTGCGGCGCCGCCCAGGCGAAAGACCTCGCGCTCCACCTCCACCACCGGAACCGGGGCCTCGGGAGAGATCCGCTCCACCGCGCCGTACAGAAACTGGTCGAGCATGACGTCGCCCACCACGGCCACCCGCAGGGGGGCAGTATGGGCATCGAGTCGATCCAGGGCGGACCCGGCTAGCGCGTCGAAGTCGATCATGGGCGGTGGTCTTTGCGGATCTTGGAGGAACGTGGCGTGGGCGCGGGCGTAGCGGTCCAGGCTGAGCCGTTCCAGCACGCGCTGGCGGGCGCCGTGCCCGAGGCGGGCCGCCTCGTCCGGACGCCGGACCAAGTATACGATGTTCTCCCCGAGGGAGGAAGGGGCTCCCGCGTCACGAGGAACCCGCTTTCCCCCTCCTCCAGCAGGTCCGGCAGCACCCCCACTCCGGTGGCTTCCCTGCCCTTGCGGGCGGCCGGCGACCCCTCCTGGGCCAGGAATGTCACCTGCTGAGCTTGGCGCGCCAGCTCTCCCGCCAAGTCCAGGGCGTACTGGGCCTCAGCCTTGAACCATCGGACATGGGCGAATGGAACAACAGGACTCGCCCGTCCGGACGCATCGAATCCTGACGGGCCACCGATCAAGGCGGAGGGCGAACCACCCTGGCGGCGACCGCCTCTTCGAGCCTGTCCCGCCACCCCACCAAATCGCGGGCGTCGACGTATGCCTCGAGGAATGTCTGAAACTCTGCTCGGGACAGACCCTGCGCCGGCGCAAGGAAACGAGTCAGACACTTCGCCGTACGCCGGAAGTTGGGAAGGCGCCACGGGAAGACATTGTCGAAGTCCAGAAAGATGAAACGGAACCCGTCGCCCGTCGGATCGACCATGGTATTCTTATACGTATCCTCTGCGTAGATCCCGCTGCGGTGCAGCCGCCCCAACTCGCGCCCCAGGACGTCGAAAAACAAGGCTCTCCGGGACTTCGGTCCCGGCAACAGCACCCGCACGAACGCCATGTAGTCGGTGAAGCGCTCCTCCAGCCTTTCCGTGAACAGGACTGATGCCCGGATCACCCCGAACCGAAACAGGTCCAGGACCGCCAAGGGCTTGGGGACCCCCACGCCCTGGCGCCAGAGGTACGCAGACGTGGCGTAGTTCCTTCGCGCTTCCGAATAGTACAGGGAGCTCTGCAGATTGTGCAGCCACGTCGGGTATACGTAGTACTTCGGCAGGAAGGTCCAGCCGTCGGCCTCAATGGGGCAATCCATGAGAGTCCGCCGCTTGTGCCCACGGACAAGCCGTTCGAGTCCTGACCAGAACTCAGGTTTCAAGCAGAGCGTGTCCCACTGGTTCAGCACGGACCTGACCTGGCTTCGAGGCCAGCTCGGATGCAGCCACAGCTTTCTTCGGTAAACCCGTTCCGCGAAACGATAGGTGTCCACCTCCCGACCCCGGTGATACCAACCCAAATTCTCTCTCACTCGCACGAACCGCAATTCTCCGCCCCCTTTCGTCACGCGTCGGAGGAGCTCGTCACCCTCGAGCATGGCGACAGGTCGCGCGGGGCTCCCGCGAACCCTTGACCAACGACGCAGGAGCCGCAGAGCAGCGGGAGCGCTGCCACGACCCGTCAACCCTTGGCGTTGAACCCCGAGTCCTCCACGGTTTCGAGGCCGGCCTCCCTCCCCTTCCTCGCCGCCGGGAACCCGGCCTGGCAAAACAAGGACATCCGGTGACCCTGTCGGGCCGTTTCGACGGCGAGATCCAAGGCGTACTGGGCCTCGGCGTTGAACCAGCGAACATGGGCGAGGTGGAGGACGTTCACCCGGTCACCCGCTCGGCCCGGAACGGCCCGAAAAACACCCGTACGCACGCGCCCTCCAGGAAGACCGATAGATCCACAACCTCGTACGGAGCCAGAGGGGGCCTCGGGCCCGAGGCTCAAAACGCCTTACCAGGAAGCCGATCCGGCCAGCGGGATTCGGCCCCCGGTCCAGAGTGTAGACGCGGCGCACCCCCGCCTTCCGGGCGCACTCCAGGGTCACCTCATCGTACTCTCCCCAGGGCAGGCAGAGTTCCTCGCGGCGGCCGCCGAGGCGGGACTCCAGCGCCTCCTTCGCCCGGGCGATCTCCTCCAGGGTGCGGGCCCGACGTTCGGCCTGCGTCTCCCAGCGCCCTCGGTCGCCTCGGCGCCGCCGGTAGTCCCCGGCCTCGGCCCGGAGTTTGGCGTCGGAGTCCCCGGCCTCGGCCCGCCGGGCCAGGTGGTCGCGAAGGCCGGGATCGTCTCGGTAGAGCCGGTGGGCCAGGGCCGAGCCTCTGGGATACAGGGGAATCCCCGGACGCTCGTCGCCGCCGGTGCAGGCGCCGACGGACCAGTGGGAGCGGCGCCCATGGAACCCAACGACCTCGTCTCCCACCCAGCCTATGGCGTGAGACCAGGAGTGGGACTGGACGGTGACTAGGCCGGAAGCCTCCAGGGCCCCGAGCTCCGACCACCGCAGGAAGGCCGCATGGGGCCCGGGGGCCAGGGACGCCTCCTGATGGGCCTGGGCCGGGGTGCCCTCCCAGGCGATCTCGCCCCGGGGCCTAACCTCGCCTTCGCCCGCCCGGGACGGAATGGCGAACACCGCGGCCCGCGCGCCGTGCTCCCGGAGCAGGGCCAGGAGATGGGTCCAGAGGTCGACGAAGCCGTCGTCGAAGGTGAGGAGGTATCCGCGGGGAGCCGCGTCGAGCTCCCCCTGGGCCAGGCCCGGAAGCCCCGACGCCTCCAGGGCCCCGAGGTGTTCCCGGAAGTGCCCCAGGCCGAGCCCTCCGGCCAGGGCCACCCCGTGGTAGGTGAGCACGGGGACGGCCCGGCTCACTGTTCCTTCCCGAGGAGCCAGATGAAGTTTTCGGCGAAGAGGGTTTCGAAGGCCGCGGGAACGCGGACCCGCAACTTCTGGAGGCCCCGGGCCCGGCGCAGGAGGAGGCGGTTCATGAGGGGGTAGTAGCCGATGGAGCCTCGCCGGAGCAGGCGAAAGCCGGTCTTCTCAAGCAGGCGGCGCAGTTTACGGCGGATGAAGAAGCGGAAGTGGTACCCCTCTTCGTCCGGCGGCCTCCCCACCAGCGCCCGGAGCCGGCGCTTGTAGAAGGCTTGGTTCGGGGTCGAGAGCAGGAACCACCCCCCGGGCCGGAGCACCCGGTACACCTCGCCCACCAGCTGCTCAGCCCGCACCACGTGCTCCAGCACGTCGAGGAGCGTGACGGCGTCGAAGGAGGCGTCCGGGAACGGGATCGGCTCGTTGAGGTCGATGCGCCGGGCGTCGAACCCCAGCTCGGCCATCCGGCGGACGTTATCGCGGGAGACGTCGCCTCCGGTTACCTCCCACCCGGCCTCCCGGAACACCCGGGCCATCTCCCCCTGGCCGCAGCCCAGGTCGAGCAGGGCGGCGCCCGGGCCCACGGGCGCGGGG
>CAZYJP010000122.1:0-6600 GCA_964647795.1 uncultured Thermodesulfobacteriota bacterium | reverse complement strand
CAGATGCTCAAGCAGAACTCGAACGTCAACAGCTCCATCGACTCGACCGCTCAAGGCGTCCATTCTGGCCGGAAAACTGCCCGTGAGTCGGTCATCCTCGATGAGAACTCGAAGCGAAACTCTGGTCCGTTCCAGGTGCATGTGTACAAACTCCTCTGGGACCTCGCCGAGCTCCGGGTGGAGCAGGATCTTCCCAGAGCGCTCTCGGGCGCAGACGCCGTGGTCTTCGCAGTGCGCCACGAAGCCTACCTGGATCTGGAGCCCGAATGGGTGGTGAAGACCGCCGGCGGCCCGGTGGCCGTGATCGACTGTTTCGGGGTGCTCGACGACGCTCGGATCCGGCGCTACTTCGAGCTCGGCTGCGAGGTGAAGGGCTTGGGCCGGGGCCACGTGAAGCGCATCAAGGACCAGGTCCGGACCGAGCGGGAGGCCGCGCTGCTCGCCCGGGAGACCCGCGCGGGGCCAGGCTGAGGCTCTGTGTGCCCCCTCCGCCGGCCTTCTCCCTGCCGCCGGGGGAGGGGGTCCCCCGTCAGGGCAGGGGGATGGACGAGGCCAGAGCCGCCCGGACGGCGGCCCTCCGTTGGCGGCTCGGGAGCGCGTTGGTCAGGGAGAGCAAAATGGCCGCCACGTAAGGCAGAGACTGGACGAAGAGCACCACGGACCAGAGGAGCGACCCGGGCATGTCACGACCCTGGGCCAGCCCTACCCCGAGGGCCGCAAGCCAGAGGGCAGCAGCGAGCACCGTCTCCTCGGCGGTAGCGGCGAGGGCCCGGACCAGGGCTGGCTGGTTCTCGCACTTTGGGGTTCGGAAGAAGGGCTTTCCGGTGGTGACGAACCCCATCACCACCGCCTTGGCGATGGTGTGGGAGAGGGCGAGACCGGCCAGGGCCGCTGCGGCTGTCTGAGCCCGCGTGGCGCCTATCCGTGCCCGATAGAGATAGACGAGCTTCGCCACCTTGAAGCCGAAGAGAGCCAGGGGAGGGACCATGAACACGGCCAGGGGCGGGTCCACATGCTTGGGGTCCATGACGATGGCCGCGGACCAGGCCAGGGCTGCGACCGTGTAGAAGAGATTTATCCCGTCGGCCAGCCAGGGGAGCCATCCTGCCAGGAAGTGATAGCGCTGGCCCGGCGTGAGGCGGGTCCGGGCTGACCGGAAGAGCTCCCGGCGGTGCCGCCGCAGAATCTGAATGGCGCCGTAGGCCCAGCGCAGCCGCTGCTTCTTGTAGTCGATGAAGGTGTCGGGCATCAGGCCCTTGCCGTAACTCTCCTCCACGTACGCGCCCTCGTAGCCGTGCTCGAAGATGCGAAGCCCCAATTCTGCGTCTTCGGTAATGCACCACTCGGCCCATCCCCCCACCTGGCGGAGCACCGACGCCCGGATCATCGTCATGGTGCCGTGCTCGATCACGGCGTTGCGGTCATTCCGGGTCACCATGCCGATGTGGAAGAAACCCTTGTACTCGGCGTGGCACATGGCCTTGAAGGCGCTCTCACCCTCGTCGCGGTAGTCCTGGGGGGCCTGGACGAACCCGATCTCCGGCCGTGTGAAGTGGGGGACGAGGTCGCGGAGCCACGAGGGGCGCACCTGGTAGTCGCTATCGATCACCGCCACTACCTCGGCGTCGGGCGCCGTACGCTCCAGGGCGTAGTTCAAGGCGCCGGCCTTGAAGCCCTTCAGCGGCGCCACGTGGAAGAAGCGGAAGTGCTCCCCCAGCGCCCGGCAGTGCTCCTCCACGGGCTGCCATACGGCGGGGTCTGAGGTGTTGTTGTCGATGACCAGCACCTCGAAGGCGGGGTAGTCGAGTCGAGCCAGGGCATCCAGGGTCTCGATCATCATGGCGGGTGGTTCGTTGTAGGCCGGCACGTGGACCGAGACCTTGGGGAGGGAGTCCTGCCCCGGCACTGAAGGCGGGGACGCCGGTCCAAAGGGGCGACGCCGGCGGGTTACCCAGTTGGCCTCGGCCATTTCGTGCGCTTCGGTGAGGAGGACCAGGACAATCCCCAGGAAGCCCACGGCGAGGGCGATGCCAACGGTCACGGTGAACGGGGTCAGATACTGGTGCGCATAGTCGTACCCGGTCCATACGATCCCGGCCGCCACGCCGTGGGCTACAACGGCGAGGAAGCTTCGCCCGCGGCGCCGCAAGGTTCCTCCGTCGAGGAGGAGCATGGCGAGGGTGACCACTGCCAGGAGGACCGACGCCCCCGCCAGGGTTCGCCACTGGGGCACGCGAACGATGGGTTCGGTGAAGGCAAATTTCTGGTTGCGATACACGTCGTAGACGCCCCAGTAGGCTCCGACCGCCCCCTCTGTTTCACTCTTCCAGGGTTGGTCGAAGGCCTCCATCAGGTAGTAGTCGTACTTTTCCGCCTGGGCACGGGCCAGAAAGCGCCGCAGGAAGATGGCCTCGTTGGATTGGGAGGCCACGGCGCTGCGGCGGGTGCGTCCGTTGCTGGGCCACCCCACCTCGGCCAGCACGACGGGCTTCTTGGGGAATGCAGCCCGAAGCTCGCCCACCGTGTTGGACACGTGCTGCACGGCCTCTTCCAACTCGATCCCCTCCCAGTACGGGAGGAAGTGCGCCCCCAGGTAATCCACGTGGTCGGCCAGCTTCGGGTGCTTCAGCCAGACGTGCCAGGGTTCCCCCGTGCTCACGGGGATCTTCACCGCCTTGCGCACTCGGTCCAGGTAGCCGATGAGCTGCTCCTCGGTGAGATCGCCCCGCAGCAGCGTCTCGTTGCCCACGAACACCCGGGTCACGTTCTTGTGGGCTCGGGCAACTTGGACCAGTGTCCCGATCTCTCGCTCGTTTTCCTCGAGGTTCGGGGTGAGCCAGGCCCCCAGGGCCACCGCCATCTTGAGATCCCGGGCCAACTCGGGGATTTCCGCCAGGGTTCCCCCCACGCCATAGGTGCGCACGGTTTTGACTTTGCCCGCGAGAAGGGAGAGATCGGCGGCGATCTCCTCCCGAGAGGGAAACTCCCCGGCGGTCGGGTCGCTCCCCATGCGCAACGGCGAAAACGACATCCCCACCACCTGGGCCGGCCAGGGAGGCTCGGATGCAGGGCGGTTACCCAGAGCCCAGAACAGGACGGTGGCGGCTGCGAAGACGCCGCCGATGAGAAGGTTGAGGGGACGTATCTTCCGGTTCATGGCTGTTCCTCGTCGCTATGGGGGCGCACGGCAGCCAAACGCCGGGAGACCGCACCCAGCGAAAGAACTCGGGGGCGGGCGGCGTTGAAACTGCTCAGGCTGTGCCGGGAAGGTGTGTGCTGTTTGCGCCGAAACTCCGAATTACCACCTGGCGGGCGTCTCCCGGACGGGAGGCTAGCCACAAGAGGGGGGAGAAGCGTACTCCGATCAGGGGGGAAAAGATAGAGGGTGTTCTGCGCGACGACTTGTCGGCGGCGTCCCCCTCTCCTGCGGTGCCGGGCAGGACTGCGGGCCGGGTCAGCTTCCTCCCGCGACGGTTCGGGCGCACGGGATGCAGGCGGACCTGCCGCCGGCTCGTCGGATGCGGGTCTCCATGACCTCTTCTCCGCATACTTCGCAGACCAGGCTGGCCGAGATCCGCGCTCTCTCCGGCACGGGCTCGGCCGGGGCCTGAACGTCGAAGAGCTCTTCGAGGTCTTTCTCCAGGATCTCTCGGGAAACCGCTGCCCGGTGCTCGCGCCGGAGCTCCTCCTCGGTCGGGTTCAGCCCCTCCGCCTGGAGCTTCTGCTGGAGGCGCGTCAAATTCCCGGCCGTCTCCCCGAGCGCGCCGGGGCGGGCGACAAGCCGGGCCGCCTTGCCGTCCCGGCGGCGATAGAAGGAGAAGGCTCTCTTCCCGTAATCCCTGTGGGCCAGGTTGCCCTTTCCGAAGGTGCAGCCCACTAGGGACTGCAGGGCGTCGACAGCGCACATGTCCGTCTCGACGAGCGCGACGATCTCCTCGTCCGGGGAGTTTCCCAACTCTGCCAACGCCCACTCGGCCGCCCGGATCCCGAGGGCCAGCCCGGGGCACCAGTGCCCGTGGACTCGGTGGCTCGCAGGATGAGGCTCGGGCTCAAGGCGCAGGCTGTCACAGGGTCCTCCCGGCGCGGATGGATGTGGGGTGGCGGCGAGGGGTAGGTCGCCCTCGGGGTGCCTCCGTCGGGGAACGAGTCCAGGGCGGTTCGCTATCCCCTCCTCCTGCGGTGCCACGGTACCCCGTGCCCGAGGAAGCCGCAACGGACCGGCTCTTTCCGCACCCACCGGCTATCCGAGTGGCCGAGTGGCGGGCTCCTCGCTCCCAGGGTAAGCTTCCCGAGAGGCCCCGGCAGTCCGAACACCTGGGGCCGGAAGGAGGGCCCTGTGGACGCCGACCGTCTCCGGAATGCCAGGGAGCACCTGACACCCGCCCTGGTGATCCACACCGATCTCCTGGTCCGGCGGGCCGAGGGGGCGACCGTCGAGGACCAGTCCGGCCGGCGCTACCTCGATTTCACCTCGGGGCTCGCGACGACCAACACGGGCCACAACCATCCGCGGGTCGTGGAGGCCGTGCGCCGGCAGGCGGAGCGCCTGCTCCACGGCGGGTGCATGTTCTACCACGAACCTCTCCTCGCGCTCTGCGAGGCCCTGGCGCGCATCACCCCGCCCGGGCTCGACCGGTTCTTCTTCGGCAACTCCGGGGCCGAGGCCGTGGAGGGCGCGATCAAGCTCTCCCGGTTCCACACGGGACGCCAGGGGGTGCTGGCGTTTGCCCCGTCCTTCCACGGGCGCACCCTCGGGGCGCTGAGCCTCACCGCGTCGACGGCCCGTTACCGGCGCGGGTACGGGCCGCTTCTCCCGTCCGTGTACCACGCGGCCTATCCCTACTGCTACCGCTGCCCCCTCGGCCGAACCCCCGAGAACTGCGGGCTGGCCTGCGGGGAGCACCTGGAGTGGCTCTTCCGGCACCTGGTGGCTCCCGAGGAGTTGGCCTGCGTGGTGGTGGAGCCCGTGCTGGGGGAAGGAGGGTACGCGGTGCCCCCCGACGGTTTCCTCCGCAATTTGCGGGAGCTCTGCGACCGCTGGGGCATCCTCCTGGTGTGCGACGAGGTCCAGTCGGGCATGGGGAGGACGGGCCGGTGGCTCTCCTGCGAGCACTTCGGGGTGATACCGGACGTGGTCACCCTGGCCAAAGGGATCGCGTCCGGCCTGCCTCTGAGCGCTGTCGTCGCGCGCCGCGAGATCATGGACCGGTGGCCCCCCGGCGCCCACGGAACCACCTTCGGGGGGAACCCCCTCTCCTGCGCCGCCGCGGTCGCAACGATCGGCGCGATCGAAGAGGAGGGGCTCCTGGAGAATGCCCGGGTCCTGGGCCGGCGCGCCCTGGACCGCCTCGCCGAGATACGGCGGCGGCACGCCTGCGTGGCGGACGTGCGGGGCCTGGGGCTCATGATCGGCGTCGAGCTCGCCCGGCTCGACAAGGAGCCCTTTGCCGACGGGGTCCGCCGGGTCCAGGCCCAGGCCCTGGAGCGGGGCCTCCTGCTCCTGGAGTGTGGAGTGCACAAGAGCGTTCTGCGGCTGGCGCCCCCTCTTGTGGTCCGAGAAGAGGAACTGGACGCGGGGCTGGGCATCCTGGAGGAGGCGATCGCGGGGCTCGGCACGGAGGCCCGGTGAAGGCGCGCCGGCGGGCGGTGATCCTGGGGGCGGCGGGTAGGGACTTCCACAACTTCAACGTGGTCTTCCGGTCGGACCCGGCGGTGGAGGTGGTGGCCTTCACCGCGGCCCAGATCCCCGGTGTCGACGGGCGGACGTACCCCCCCGAGCTCGCAGGCCCCCTGTATCCGCAAGGGATCCCCATCCGGCCCGAGGCGGAGCTCGAGGGACTGATCCGCAGGCACCGGGCCGACCTCGCGGTCTTCTGCTACAGCGACGTCTCCCACGAGCACGTGATGCACCGGGCGTCGATGGCGCTGGCCCTGGGGGCGGATTTCTGCCTCCTGGGCCCCGACAGCACCATGCTCCCGGTGGGTCGGCCGGTCATCTCCGTCTGCGCCGTGCGCACCGGGTGCGGCAAGTCCGCCATCGCCCGCTACGTGGTGAAACTGTGCCGCGGGTGGGGGCATCGCACCGTCGTCATCCGCCACCCGATGCCCTACGGCGACCTCCTGGCCGAGCGCTGCCAGCGCTTCGAGACCCCCCGGGACCTGGACCGCGCCGGGTGCACGCTGGAGGAGCGCGAGGAGTACGAGCTGCACCTGCGGGCGGGGGCGGTGGTGTACGCCGGGGTGGACTACGCCGACGTGTTGCGGGCCGCGGAGGCTGAGGCCGACGTGCTCGTGTGGGACGGGGGCAACAACGACTTCCCCTTCGTGCGCCCTGGGCTGGAGATCGTGGTGCTCGACCCCCACCGGCCGGGCCACGAGCTCTCCTTCCATCCCGGGGAGACGAACCTGCGGCGGGCCGCGGTGGCGGTGGTGAACAAGGTCGACACGGCGCGCCCCGAGGACGTGGTGGCTGTGGAGGCCAGCGTCCGGGGGGCGAATCCGGGGGCGGCGCTATCGGGATAGCCCGGGTAGCGCTGGGTCACCCCCGGCCGCGAGCGGCCGTAGTTCGCGCGGCCGGCGACGAAGCCCTGGTTGAAGTTG
>CAZYJP010000121.1:0-6605 GCA_964647795.1 uncultured Thermodesulfobacteriota bacterium | reverse complement strand
ATCGAGTGCCGGAGGCCTCCTGGCGGCCGTTGGGAAGCGGGGGCACATCCTCCTTTCACGGGATCACGGCCGATCCTGGGTGCAGGCGATGGTGCCGGTTCAGGCCCTCCTCACGGGGATCCACCTCCTCGACGCCCGTTCGGGATGGGCGGTGGGTCACGACGGCGTCATCCTGCACACGACGGACGGCGGCGAGACCTGGGAGCTCCGGCGGTGGGCACCGGAGGAAGAGCAACCCCTCCTGGACGTGTGGTTCCGGGACCCGGAGCGGGGGTTCGCCGTGGGCGCCTACGGCCTGCTGCTGGTCACAGACGACGGCGGGGCTACGTGGTCCGAACAGCCGCTCTCGGACGACGAGTGGCACCTCAATCACGTGGCGGGTTCTGCTTCCGGGCGGATCTACATCGCGGCCGAGGCAGGCCGCGTATACCGCTCCGACGACGCAGGGGAGACGTGGACCTCTCTGCCCTCCCCCTACGCGGGCTCCTTCTTCGGGACCCTACCCCTGGGAAACGACGAAGTGCTTCTCTTTGGGCTCCGGGGACACCTCTTCCGCTCCCGGGACGCGGGGGAATCGTGGGAAGAATTGGAGAGCGGCACCGAGGCGAGCCTCACCTCGGGCCTGGTCCGCCGGGCCGGCAGCGTCTGGGTCGCCGGCCTCGAGGGCACCGTGCTCGCAAGCCCCGACGGGAACGCACCTTTTGACCTCGATCAGCAGGAGGATCGCAAGGGCATTTCGGCCCTCGCCGAGGCCGCGGACGGCGGCGTGATCGCCGTGGGGGAGTTCGGTGTGCGGGTCCTGGAACGGTAGGAGCAGAGGGATCGGAATGAATCTTTCCGCGGTGGTGCCGGCGCTGGAGCGCCTGGTGTTCGGGCGGCGGCCTCTGGTGATCGGGCTCTTCGCCGTGGTCACCGCCTTCATGGCGGTGTCGGCCACCAACCTGCGCGTCGACGCCGGGTTCGCGAAGCTCCTGCCGCTCCAGCACGAGTACATGAAGACGTTCACCCAGTACCGGGACGAGTTCGGGGGCGCGAACCGCGTGCTCATCGCCCTTATGGCCAGGGAGGGGGATATCTACACCCCCGAGTTCTTCGACGTGCTTCGGGACGCCACCGACGAGGTGTTCTTCCTTCCCGGGGTGGACCGGACCCGGGTGAGCTCCCTCTTCACGCCCAACGTGCGGTTCACCGAGGTGGTCGAGGACGGCATCTCCGGCGGCAACGTGGTCCCCGATGACTTCCAGAACACTCCGGAAGACCTGGAGCAGGTCCGGAAGAACGTTCTCAAGTCGAGCTACCTGGGGCGGCTGGTGGCCAACGACTTCACCGGGGCCATCATCAGCGCCGAGCTCCTGGAGATCGACCCCAACACCGGTGAGAAGCTCGACTACATCGGCGTGGCGGCCTTGCTCGAGGAGAAGATCCGCCAGCGCTTCGAGAGCGACGCCGTCGCCGTCCACATCATCGGCTTTGCCAAGGTCATCGGCGACATCACCGCCGGTGCGCGGCGGGTGGTGCTCTTCTTCGCCATCACCTTCGCGATCACGGCCCTGCTGGTCTACGTGTACGCCATGAGGCCGAGACTCGCGGTGATGCCGCTCGTCTGCTCCGTGGTGGCGGTAATCTGGCAGCTCGGGCTCCTGCCGCTGCTGGGCTACGGCATGGACCCCATGGGCATTCTCGTCCCGTTCCTCGTCTTCGCCATCGGGGTCAGCCACGGGGTCCAGATGGTGAGCGCCAACGGGGCCGAGGTCTTCGACGGTGCCGACGGCTTCACCGCGGCGAAGAACAGTTTTCGCAGGCTCCTGATCCCGGGCGGTATCGCCCTCGCCAGCGACAACATAGGCTTCACCACGATCCGCCTGATCGACCTCCAGGTCATCCAGGACATGGCGGTAACCGCGAGCCTGGGAGTCGGCTCCATCATCCTGACCAATCTCGTGCTCCTGCCGGTACTCCTCAGCTACGTCGCGTACGACGACGCCTTCCGTGAGAAGATGCGCCGGCGCTCGGAGCGGGTGAACCGGGGCTGGCGGCGGATGGCCTTTCTCACCGAGCGCAGGCCTGCGGCGCGGATCCTGGCAGCGGCGGCGGCACTGTTTGCCTTCGGGGCCTGGAAGGGCTCGGATGTGAAGATCGGGGACCTGCACCGGGGGGTACCGGAGTTGCGCGCGGATTCCCGCTACAACCGCGACAGTGAGGTCATCAGCCAGCGGTTCTCCATCGGGGTCGACATCCTCACCACGATCGTCGAGACGGAACCCGAGGGATGCATCGACCATGAGATCATGACCACCGTGGACCGCTTCGAGTGGCACATGCGAAACGTCGAAGGCGTGCAGTCGGTGGTGGGTCTGCCGGGGATCGCCAAGGTGATCACCTCGGGCTGGAACGAGGGCAGCCTCAAGTGGCGGGAGCTATCCCGAAACCGGATGGTGATGGTCCAGTCCGTGACCTACGTGCCCACTTCGAGCGGCCTCCTGAACGCCGACTGCAGCGTCCTGCCGGTGCTCATCTTCACCGAGGACCACAAGGCCGAGACCATCGACCGGGTGGTGGGCGCCGTGAAGGACTACGAGGCGGCGTTTGGCTCCGACCGGCTGAAGTTTCGGCTCGCAGCCAGCAACGTCGGGGTGATGGCAGCCACCAACGAGGAGGTCAAGGCCTCCCAGTTCCCCATCCTCCTCTACGTGTTTGGGGCGGTCATCGCCCTCTGTCTCGTCACCTTCCGGTCGGTGCGCGGCACGCTGTGCATCGTGCTCCCGCTGGGCTTGGTCTCGCTCCTGGCGTACGCGCTCATGGCCGCCCTCGAGATCGGCCTCAAGGTCTCCACCCTCCCGGTGGTCGCCTTGGGCGTCGGGGTGGGCGTGGACTACGGAATCTACATCTACAGCCGCTTCCGCGGCCTCCTGGACCAGGGCGTGCCCATCGGAGAGGCCTACTTCACCACCCTGCGCCGCACGGGAAACGGCGTGGTGTTCACGGGGGCCACGCTGGCCATCGGCGTCGCCACCTGGATCTTCTCCCCCCTGAAGTTCCAGGCAGACATGGGCATCCTCCTCACCTTCATGTTCCTCCTGAACATGCTCGGGGCCATCGTGCTCCTTCCTGCCCTCGCCTGCTGGCTGCTCCCGGAAGGGCAGCGGGAGTCTGGGAAGGGGCCCCAGACCCTCCCTTCGCACCGGGTGCGTTGACCTCCGGCGAGTCCGTGTGGTACCTAGAGGCGCCCCCGCGCGGGCCCTTCGGAGGAACCCATACCTTGCTCGTGTCCGCCCCCGTAAAACAGCAACTGGAACCCCTCACCGGCGTGGAGGCCTGCGCCCGCGGCGCGGTGGAAGCCGGTGCCCGGCTCGCCGTCGGGTATCCGGGAACTCCGGCCACACCCGCCCTGGAGTACCTCCTGGCCCACGCGCCCCGGGAAATGCGGGTCGAGTGGGCGGTGAACGAGAAGGTGGCGGTGGAGATCGCGGCAGGCCACAGCTGGGCCGGGCAGCGCTCCTTCGTGGCGATGAAGATGTCGGGGCTCAACGTGGCCTCCGACGCGCTCCTCTCGATTGCGACCTCCGGCACCCGGGGTGGGTTGGTCGTCTACGTGGGCGACGACCCTGGGATGTACTACGGGATGGTGGAGCAGGACTCCCGCCTGTGGGCCCGCCTGGCCAAACTGCCCCTGGTCGAGGCCGGCACTCCCCGGGAGGCCAAAGATCTGACCGTGGCGGCCTTCGACGTCTCAGAGGCCGCCGAGACCCCGATCCTGGTGCGGGGGACGAGCACCACCGCCAACACCCTGGCGGGTGTGGTGCTCGGAGAGCCGCGGCGAGACCGCCGCCCGAGCCAGGTGCCCTTCGACCTCGACCGCTACACAAAGGCCGGCGCCGCCCGCTGCCTCCGCCAACACACAGACACCCTCCGGCGCCTGGCGCAGGCTGGGGAGCTGCTCGCCCCGTGGAACCGCATCACGCACTCGGACTCGGATCTGGGGGTCATCGCTTCCGCCTCGGCGTGGGGTTACGTAGCGGAGAATCTCGACCTCTTTTCGACCGAGCCCAACCACCTGCGGGTGGCGGTGATGAACCCACTGCCGGAAGCCGCGATCGTCGAGATCCTTCGGCGCTGCGCGCGTGTGCTGGTCGTCGAGGAACTGGAGCCGTACCTGGAGGAGCGGGTGCGAGCCCTCGCCTCCACTCTCCTTCGGCCGCCCGAAGTGCTGGGCAAGCGGGAGGGACTGCTCCCCCAGGTCGGGGACCTGAATCCGGATCTCGTCGGTGCGGCCCTCGCGACCCTCGCAGGGACAAATACCCCATCCGAAGCGCCCGGGCCGCTGCGGACGGAGCCCACCTCGCCCTGGGCGCCCCGCCAGTTGTCCTTCTGTCCGGGCTGTCCCCACCGCTCCACCTACACCGCCCTCCAGCAGGCGATCTCCCGTGCGGGCTTCTCCCGAGAGGACGTGGTGGTGGCAGGGGACGTCGGGTGCACCATCCTGGGCATGAACCCGCCCCACAACCTCTGCCGCACCGAGGTAGCCATGGGCTCGAGCATCGCCCTGGCCCAAGGGTTCGCCTACGCCGGCATCAACCGCCCCGTCGTGGCGGCCATCGGGGACAGCACCTTCTTCCACGCGGGGATCCCTGCCCTGATCAACGCCTCGTCCCAGAAAGTCAACCTCACCGTTCTGGTGCTCGACAACAGTTGCGCCGCCATGACCGGCTACCAGCCCTCGCCCGGGAATTTCGGCACCGAGCCAGGGGCCGTAGGGAACCCCCTGAGCATCGAGGAGCTGGCCCGGGCGACTCGCGTCCGGCGGGTGCGAAAGGCACTTCCCTACTTCACCCGCCGTCTCACTCGGATCCTCGCCCAGGCCCTCGTCTCCCCCGGCGTGAACGTGATCATCGCCGAAGCTCCCTGCGTGGCCCGCCTGCCCCGGCGCACGGTGATCCCGTACCGGGTGCATACCGAGCGCTGCCAGGGCCTCGAAGGGTGTTCCCCAAGCTGTCTCGAAGCGGTGGGTTGCCCCGCCATGGACCTCGACGAGCCCACCGGTCGGGTCGCCATCGACTCGGCCCGGTGCCTGGGGTGCGGCTTGTGCGCCCCTGCCTGCCCGAAAAAGGCCATTCGAAGAAATCTCAAGGCGAGGAGGCGCGCGGGGTGACGCTGGACGTCGTGGTGGCAGGGGTCGGCGGACAGGGCGTGGTGACCCTCGCCACGGTGCTGACCCGTGCGGCCGTGCAGGAGGGATACGATGCCCACTTCACGGCCCAGTCGGGTCTCGCCCAGGTGGGGTCCCCGGTCTTTGCCCACGTGCGCGTGGGTGCCCCGGCCGGTCCGAGCCCCAAGATTCCATGGGGACGCGCCCACTTCGTGGTCGGTTTGGAGCGCCTCGAGGGAATGAAGCTCGCCCCGTTCCTCTCTCCGTCGGGGCAGGCCCTCCTCTCCGATGAAGCGGTGAGGCCCTATGAAGCACGGTTCCGGCGGGAACGCTACCCGACCCGAGAACAAGCGGAAGAGACGTATGGGCGGGGACGCGTCCTGTGGGTTCCGGCGCTCGCCCTGGCACGCCGACACGGTCCGCCCGCACTGGTCAGCGCCGTGATGTTGGGAGTCCTGGCAGGCGTCAGCCGCGTCGTCGAGCGCGACCACCTGGTCCTTTCCCTGCGCGCAGCCGTGCCGGCCTTGGCCGACGCCGAAGCCGAGGCATTCTTCGAGGGATATCGGCACGTCACAGGGAGGGACGAGTAAGGCCTCAGGGGCCAGGGGTCACGCGCACGGCGGCGCGCAGGGGTCGGGCCACCAGGGCGGCCAGGACGACCTTCACGAGATCGAAGACGACGAACCACCCGAACCCCAGGATGACGACTCGAAACGTCTCCGCCTTCCCTTGGAAGACCGCAAGATTCAGGTAAAGCCCGGTGACGCCGCAGGCGTACACGACCGCCATCCCCAGTGTCAGCCCCGCCAGAAGCCTTCCCAACCCCGGATCCCCCCGTCCGCTCACGACCAGGGAGATCACCCAGGCCCCCAGGGCAAACCCCACCAGGAAGCCGAACGTGGGGTTCAGCACATACCCGAGCCCCCCTCCGTACGCGAACACGGGGAGCCCCAGAAGTCCCACCCCCAGGTAGACGAGCTGGGACATGAGCGCCAGCCGGGGCCGCAGGACGGCGCCGCACAGGTAGACCACCAGGGGCTGCAGGGTGAAGGGCACCGGACCAAGGGGGAGCATGAGTTTCGCGCCCACTGCGGTCAGAGCAGCGAACAGGCCGGTGAGAACCAGGTCTCGGGTGGGCGTGCGCGCCACGGTCTTCCTCCTCGTCGGGGGGCGGGCGCGCAGCGTAGGTTGGCGGAAGCCCCATGTCAACAGAAAAACAAGAGAAGGTTTACGAAGGGGCAGGCCGCCCGCCTGTCAGGAGTACCGACTCCACATCGACCCGGTTTTGCCCGGAGTCGACGCAGCGACCACGGACCGTCGAAACGGTTTTTCTCCCCCGGGTCGCCCATCTTCTTAACCAGGCGTATAAACAATTCGCGCCGCCTCGGGAGGCGGTAAGTAAAATATTCCTCGGCCGGCGGGTCGACAAGCACAACGTTTTCACCTTCGGGAAGGCGGT
>CAZYJP010000120.1:0-6623 GCA_964647795.1 uncultured Thermodesulfobacteriota bacterium | reverse complement strand
CCAGTTCCGCCGTGCCCTGTTCCGGATGGTCGGGATCCATGAGGAGCCGGGCTTCCAGCACCAGCTCCCCGCTCACTGCCGGCGCGCCGACGATCCGGCCGAAGGCGTCTTCCAGGCGCAGCTCCCGCGCTTCGGCGGCCGCCTCGAGGCGGCCGGGCTCGTATGTCCCTCGAGAGGCCAGGGAACCCCCGAAGACTTCCAGGCGCGCTTCCCAAGTGAGGGCGCCCCGCTCCAGGCCTTCCAGACCGATCCGGAGCTCCTCCGCAAGCTGCGCCCCCTCGAATCGCAGCTCCTGGACGGCCACGTAGGCGGGGGAGTAGATGAGAAGCCCCGCCAGGTCCCCCGGCTCCATGCGCAGGCGAGGGTGCTCCACGTGGACCCGCTCGGCTCCGAAGCGAATTCGGGAAGGGGACGGCGGGCCCCCCTCGGCCGTCTCCAGGGAGAGGCCCCGCACCTCGGCCCGGTAGTCCGGGCCCCGGAGCTCCACGTCGACGCCGCGCACATCGAGCGCGGGAAGCCGGGAGGGAAGGAACAACCGGGCGGCGCCCGAGGGCGCGTCCGGGGGAGTGGAACCTGGGGAGGCGGGGGGCCCGGCAACGACGAGCTCCACCCGTACCCCGCGCACCCGAAGGCGAACCGAGGACAAGAGGGCGTCCACCCCCCAGGCCAGGGCCAGCGGATTGTAGGAGACGTCCAGGAGCTCGACCCCGAGGGACGAGACCGGGCCGTCCGGGTTGGGGCGCCGGGTGACGAGGCCTCGCACGGCGAGGCGGGTGAGGTAGGTCCCCTCGACGGCCCCGACCTCCACGCCGATCCCCAGGCCCTGCTCGACAGCCCGTTCCAGCGCGGCGCGCAGGTGCGGGGCCACCAGGACCCCCCGCAGCAGGAAGGCGCCGGCGAGCAGGAGCCCCAGGAAGAGCGCCGCGTATCCAAATCGTCGGAGGATTCTTCTCACGGGAACGGGGTTCCTCTGGACAACCGCTCTTCCTAGATTTCCTTGAGTGCCGAGGATCCTGAAAAACAGGTCAAGTCTTGGTCTACGCTGTGGGAGCGGCTTCCAGGCCGCTCCCACAAGACCTCGTCCACAAGACTTCCCCTACAAGTCATATGGCCTGCTTTCACGCCTCGGCGGGCTGGGGCAGCGCCCCGTTCGCAGTGGGGGAGGAGGGGCCAGGAGCCCCCACGGAGAGCAGGGGTCGAGCGAGGCTCCCCAGACTACCAGACGGACCGGGAGGCAACCAGGCTCCGGGGCTCCCGCAGCCCCGTCATTCGAGCGCCCCTTGTGCGATCGGGGAAAAAGGCCATAATGCGCGAGATGAAGTTGTTGAGCAGGGTGAAGAGGTCCCGGTGGTAGCCTCCTGGTGCTCCTGGGGGCAGGGATCTGGGCGGCCTACCGATACTCCGGGGAGGCCCTCGGCCTGCGGGAGGCGCCGCTCAACTCCTCCCCGCCGGTCGCCGATACGTGGGCCGTGCCCTCTCCCCCGTCGACTCCGACGCGGGGCGTGAGCCTTTTCGCGCCCGCCGGGTCACCCGGCGGGCGGCACCCTCGACCGATCCAGGTGGCCCGTGCGAGATCCCTCGTCCCCCTTCGAGAAGATTTTCGCAGACCTCGTGCTCCCCGAACCGGAAGGGGCGGAGGGCGCGGCGGCTCCCGACGGTCCCGTGGCGGAGGCAGACCCTCGAATCCGAGAGGCTCTCCTGCTCTTCACCGAGGGCCTCCATGACCGCTCTGCCCGGATGCTGGCGAGAGCCGAGGACCTGACCCCAGCCGACCCGAGGGTCACCGCCCTGGCCGCGGCCCATCGGGCCGTCGCCGCAGGCCGCCTCCAGCCGGGGATCCAGTGCTGTCTGCAACTCCTGGAAACGCGCCCGGATCTGCCCGATCTCTATGCGGTGCTCGGCATTCTCCTTCGGAAGGGCAAACAGCGGGCCCAGGCCCACGATGCCTTTCGCATGGGGCTCCGGCTGGCGCCGGCCCACCCGGGCCTTCACGCGTGCCTGGCGGCGATGGGCGCGCGCCGGGAGCCGGTTCTCCCCTTCCTCCCTCGCTCCCACCCTGCAAACCGCTGGTGCGGGCGGGTCCGGTCCTGGCTGAGAGCCGGCCGCCACCACCCCGCATACCCATGACGAAACGGGCCGCCCTCGGAAGGGGCGGCCCGCTCGATCCACTCCACCTCTCAGCAATCCCCACCCAGGCCTCGACGGCCGAGGCGGAGCCTCCTCAGGCTACTTGGGCTCCAGGGCCTTCACGATGGCTCGGATCATCCGGTTGTACGGCGTGTCCACGCCGGCCCGCTCCCCGTACTCGACGATCTTGCCGTTGATGAAGTCCACCTCGGTCCGCCGCCGCGCCTCGATGTCCATGAGCATCGAGGGCTTGTGATCGCCGGCCTTTTTCATGTAGTCCACGGCGTAGGGGTAGTAGTGCCAACCCAGGGAGATCTCGTTGGCACGCGCCACCCGCACCCCCTCCTTGATGAGCAGATCCACCATCTGGGAGATGATGGGATCTCGCATGGCCTGGGCCATGGTCATGCCCGTGGCCGCGCACACGGGGTTCATGCAGGCGTTCATCACCGACTTTCGCCACACCATGCTCACGATCTCGTCCGTGCGCTCGGTGGACAGCCCGCTCTGGGTGAGGGCGGCCGCGATGGCCAGGGCGGCCGGCTTTCCCGCCGGGTCGAGCTCCTGGAGGTGGTGGGGAGGGTGGTGGAAGGCCACGTGCACATGGCCCGGCTCCGGAAGCGCGCAGCCGTAGTTCACCACGGCGCGAAAGACGTCCTTGCGGCCCAGGGACTCGGCCAGCACGAGCTCGGTGTCGATGCCGTTCTGCCAGCTCACCACGGCCATGCCGTCCCGATGGAACCCCTGGATCGCCGAGGCCAGCAGCGGCAAGGCCGTCGCCTTCACCGTGAGGATGATCACGTCCGGCGGGTCGTTGGCCAGGTCGTCGATGCGGGTGAGGGTCTTGGGCACCGCTTGGTGAAATTTCTCCGCTCCATCGATGAAAATTCCCGGGTCCCGGGCCGCCTCCACCAGCGCCGGGACCACGTCGCAGAGAGTCACGTCGTAGCCGCCCCTCGCCAGGTAGGCTGCCACGATACACCCCACGGGGCCCGCCCCGATCACGGCGAATTTCCGGCAGCGAAAACCGCTTTCGTCCGTCATGGGAAATCCCTCCTCGTGCCCGGGTGGGGCCTCAGGAAGCGCCCTCGAGCATGCCGAAGGCCTTCGAATTCAGGAGCTTGGCGCCGCTCTTCTGCAGTGTGCGGATGGCCGCGTCGTTGTCACTGAACCGGAAGATCATCACCGCGCTCCCGGACGCGAACCCGGTGAAGGCGTACATGTACTGCACGTTGACCGCCGCATCGAGGAGGGGCTTGAGGATGCGGGCGAGGCTGCCGGGCTTGTCCTCGATCTCCACGGCCACCACCTCGTCGACCCTGGCCGGG
Organism: uncultured Thermodesulfobacteriota bacterium; assembly: GCA_964647795.1. Classification (GTDB taxonomy): domain Bacteria; phylum Desulfobacterota; class Deferrisomatia; order Deferrisomatales; family JACRMM01; genus JBFLZB01. The sequence continues at coordinate 3,168 of CAZYJP010000120.1, read as the reverse complement.
AAGTGGCGCTCCATGAGGATCTGCCGGGTCGTGGCAAGATCCGAGACGAGAAGGCGCAAGACCCCGAAATCGCCGGTCTCCACCAGGTTCAAGGCCCGCAGGTTGATTCCGGCCTCTCCCAGTGCACGGGTCACCTCGTAGAGGCGCCCCTGCGCGTTCTCCAGGGATACGGAGATCTGCTTGAGCTTCATCGCTTTCCCTCCTTTCTCGAGAAACCGAAGGGACGTGAGGGCCGCCTCCGGCAGCGGGAACCCTGCACGATCCGGACCAACGGGCCGCGCGCCCGGGGCTCCGGCCATCCCAGTCCGACAGGGGCGGCCGGGCCTCGCCGAACCCGCACCGGCGATCGGGCAAACCACAGGCACATCCCGAAGACGCGCGAAGGGCCCCCCTGGGAGCCCCTCGCGATCGACACCGGCGGGAATCGCCAGGTCCGGGCCGGCGACGGCTACCCCTCCCCGATTTCGCCGGCGACGAAACGGGCCAGGTCTTCCACGACGTCGATGCACTTGGCCAAGGGGACCCGAGACGTATTGAGGGTGAGATGGTACAGGCTCGGCAGGTCGGGGTCGCAGTCGAAGTAGAATCGCAGGTAGTCCTGACTGCGGGCATCCACCTTGTGGACGAAGTCCCGTGCTGCCGCCGTGGAGAGGCTTCGCCGCTTGGCCGTCCAGGCCGCTCGGTCCTCGAAGTCGGCGACGAAACGGATGTGCAGGGTCCTGGGGTTCTCCTTCAGGATGCACTGCCCCCCGCGGCCGACCACGATGACGCCACGGCGCTGGCCCAGAGCCGAGATGACCTTGACGATCATCTGCTTGTAGATTTCGCTGTCGATCCAGCCGTCCACTTGATAATGGTACGGGATCTTCTCGCGGTCGTCGTACTGGGCCTCTGCCAGCGCATCTTCTCGCACCTTGGCCCGCTTCTTGAGGGCGTCCAGGTCGAAAATGGTGGAAAAGAAGCTCTTGAACTTGCTGTGGTACTCGGCCTCGAACTCCGCCACGTCCTCCTCTGGGACATTGATCTCCAGGGCGATGCGGTGGATGATCTCCTTGTCCAGGTAGTCGATCCCGAGCCGCTTGGCCAACTCCCTGGCGACCTCCGGGCCGCCCGCTCCGAACTGGTTCGAGATGGTGATGACGGGCATCCGTTCCTCCTTCGGGACCGTGCAGACCGCGAAACCGGAAGAGAGGCCGGCGGCAGCGCAGTCCTGCTGAATTCGGCGCCCTTTATAACAGACGCCCCAGGGGGCATCAAGCGCATATCACCCCCCGATCCGCTGCCTTGGGGCGGGACCCTGGGGATGTCCTTTCTACGAAAGCGGCGGCGATGGATCTCGCGGACCCTTCGCAACTAGGCCGGTGTCTTGTTATGCTTCGCCGGCGAAGCCAACCCGGTTCCCTTGCGGAGAGCCATGTCCACCCACCCCGTCTTCGGCACTTCGAACGCCAAGGCCGCCCACGGCCCCATCGGGACGGGGGCGACCCCTTGAGCGCCTCCGAGGCATCGGAGCGGCTCGAGTTCCCGGACTCCCGCCACGCACAGACGCTGATGGGGGAGCGCGAGGCCCACTTGCGCGAGCTCACCAACGTGCTCCGGGAAGTGGTGGTGTCGAGCCGGGGCAGCGCCGTTCAGGTGCGCGGGGAGCCGGTGGGCGTCGAGCTCGCCGCCGAGGTGCTGCGGCAGCTCTACGGCCTGGTCGAGGAGGGGTACCCACTGTACCGCGCCGACGTGGACCACGCGGTACGCATCCTCAAGGCCAATCGCAAGGCTCGGCTTCGCGACATCTTCCTCGATGCGGTCTTCATCGCCTCGGACCGGCGGGTCATCAGCCCCAAGAGCGTCGCCCAGAAGGCCTACATCGAGGCCATGCGCAACCACGACATCGTCTTCGGGATCGGGCCGGCGGGAACGGGCAAGACCTACCTCGCCATGGCCATGGCAGTGGCGGCCCTCACCAAGAGACAGGTGAGCCGCATCATCCTCACCCGCCCGGCCGTGGAGGCGGGGGAGAAGCTGGGCTACCTCCCGGGCACCCTGTTCGAGAAGGTCAACCCCTACCTGCGCCCCCTCTACGACGCCCTGCACCACATGATGGACTTCGAGAAGGCCTCGAAGATGCTCGAAAAAGGGGTCATCGAGGTGGCCCCCCTGGCCTTCATGCGGGGACGCACCCTGGACGACTCCTTCGTGATCCTGGATGAGGCCCAGAACACCACCTCGGACCAGATGAAGATGTTCCTGACTCGGCTCGGGTTCGACAGCAAGGCGGTGATCACCGGCGACGTGACCCAGACGGATCTGCCCGCCGGCAAGGTCTCGGGCCTGGTGGAGGTCCAGGAGGTGCTCCGGGGAGTGCCCGGCATCCGCTTCTGCTACTTCTCCCGTGAAGACGTGGTCCGCCACCCCCTAGTCCAGGAGATCATCGAAGCCTACGAGTCCCGCACCCACCGCCCCCGGGAGGAGACCCCGGCGTGAGGATCGCGTGGGCCCTACTCGGACTGCTGCTGTGCGCGGCGCTGGGTTTCGGCGCCGGCGCCGTGGCGGTGCTCGTCCGGGGGCTTCCGCAGGTCTCGGCCCTCGAAGACTTCACCCCCCCCTCCTCCACCCGGATCTTCGCCGCGGACGGCGCGCTGCTGGCCGAGTTCGCCACCCAGAGGCGCACGCCCGTTGCCCTGGAGGCGGTGCCACCGGATCTCGTGCGGGCCGTGCTGGCCATCGAGGATCACCGTTTCTTCGATCACATGGGAATCAACGTCCGCCGGATCCTCAAGGCCCTGGCCGTGGACATCCTCGAGGGACGCCTGGTCGAGGGCGGTTCCACCATCACGCAGCAACTCGCCAAGGTCCTCTTCCTCAGCCCGGAGAAGACGCTGGCCCGCAAGCTCCGGGAGGCCCTCCTGGCCCTGCAGATCGAGCGCCGCCACACAAAGGAAGAGGTCCTCGGCTTCTATCTGAACCAGATCTACCTGGGGAACGGCACCTACGGGGTGGCCGCCGCGGCCGAGGTGTACTTCCGAAAACCCCTGGGGGAGCTCGACCTGGCCGAGTGCGCGCTGCTGGCGGCGCTGCCGAAGGCTCCGTCGCTCTATGACCCCTTCCGGAACCCCGAGCGCGCCCGTGCCCGGCGCAACCTCGTGCTGGAGCGCGTCTCCGTCCTGGGCTGGG
>CAZYJP010000119.1:0-6637 GCA_964647795.1 uncultured Thermodesulfobacteriota bacterium | reverse complement strand
CCGCCGGGCCACCGGGCAGGCGTGGCCGCCTGCCCCCACCACCCACCGAGCAGCGATCTCTCCGTTGGCGACCCAACGTCCGCCCCGCCCCTCCAAGGACGCCAGGGCTTCTCCCAGCCGGAGTCGAGCCCCGCAGCGGCGGAGCAGGAAGTCATCGAATTCCACCCTCAGGATCCCATAGCTCACGGCCTGTCTGTAACGCACCTCCACACGCCGTCCGCCCCAGCAGCCGGCCCGAAATCCCGTGATCGGCTGTAGGACCCGGCGGTCTCCGTAGCTGACCGGCGTCAGCCCGAGAGTGTGGAAGACCTGGGGGGTCACCCAGCCGGCGCAGACCTTGGGCCGGGGGAAGGGGGAACGGTCGAGGACGATTACGTCCACCCCGGCTGCGGACAGAGCTCCGGCGCAGGAAGAGCCGGCGGGTCCCCCCCCGACCACCAGGACGTCACACGTGTCCAACGTAGGGCCCGCTCTTCAGACGTAGAGGTGGGAACGGGTCCAAGGGACGGCGTTGTCCTGGGGGCGGCTGAAGAGCACCTGGAAGAGCTGGAGGCTCCCCGTGGTGAACGCCGCGATGGACCCCGCGAGGTAGAGCCTCCAGGCCCTGACGAACGGTTCGTCGAACATCTGCCGGACGCTCGCGGCGGAGTTCTCGAAGCGCTCGAGCCAATGTTCCAGGGTCCTCGCGTAGTGGAGCCGGAGGTTCTCCACGTCGAGCACCGAGAAGCCGTGAGGCTCCAGGACCTGCAGCATCTCCCGCAGGGTCGGCGGGTAGGCCCCGGGAAAGATCCGGCGCTCCAGCCAGCGGTGGAGATAGGCGGGGCGGTTGCGGCCTATGGAGTGGAGGAGCCCCCGCCCACTCGGCTTCAGGCAGCGGTGGATCACCCTGCCGAGGTCCTGATAGTGTTCCCGGCCCACGTGCTCGAGCATGCCCACGGAGACGAAGGCGTCGTAGCGGCCCGTGAGATTTCGGTAGTCGTCCTCGACGTACTCGACCTGCCCCTCCAGCCCCTCCGCCCGGGCCCTCTCCCGGGCCCACGCGATCTGTTCCCTGCTGACGTTGAACGCGCGCACAGAGACCCCGTGTTCCCGCGCCATGTGCCGGGCCAAAGCGCCCCAGCCGCAACCCGCTTCGGCCACGGACTCCCCCGGCCGGAGCCGAAGCTTCCGGCAGACGTGTCGCATCTTGGCCGCCTGGGCCTCCTCCAGGGTGGCCTCCGCCTCGGTGAAGTAGGCGCAGGTGTAGACCAACTGTTCGTCCAGCCAGAGGCGGTAGAAGTCGTTTCCGAGGTCGTAGTGGTGGTGAATGTTCTCCCTGGAACCTGCGCGAGTGTTGGGCCGGGGGCGCCGCAGCCATCCCACGACGCGGCCGGCCGCCACCGCCGCCGCACCTGCGTTCTCGTAGGCTCGGTACGTTTCCTCGAGAAACCGCACGAGGTCCCCCTGGACCTCGATCCGTCCCGCCGTGTAGTCATCGCCGAAGGAGAGCTCCGGATCGAGGAGGAGCCGAGTCAGCGCGCGGGGTTCTCGAAGATGCAGTCGTGCCACGGGCGGTGCCGCCGAAACGGAGACTTCCCGGCCGTCGGGAAAGACAAAACGCACGGCTGGGCCCCCGGCCCCCTTGAGTACGCAGCGTGCCAGCCAATCGTAGAGGAGGCCCGTGGCCGAGGAGACGCCCGCTTGAGAACCGTGGGCGTGGCCGGCCTTCTCGGTTGCGGGGACAGAGAAGTCATCGGACGGCTGTGTCCTCATGGGTCGCCTCCTGGTCTCCGGTTCCGAGGATTCTCTGGTTTCCGTTTACCGCAGGAGGCCCGGTTTGTCCACCGGCGCCCCGGGTTGCGAATTCACGGACTCCGGGGCTTCGGGGCGGGACACCTCTCACGCGACACCAGACCCTCCGCTGCGGTCCGGGGGGGCTTGCCGGAATCAGCGGGCTGGGCCGAGGAGCACGAGGCTCGGGGCGAGCCAGTATGTGAGGGTGAGAACTGCGGCGAGGAGGATGAAGGTGACGACGATCACCTGGGGGAAAAGACGCCGATCACGAGCAGGAAGAGGTTCAAGAGCACCGGGCGAGCCGGCGGTCCACGTGGGCCGGACGGACTCGAAGAGCCTCGCGGAGGGGGGGACCCTTTTCTGAGTACGTTGCTTGGCATCCCGCCGGGGAAGCGGAGGCCGCCGCGACGCGGCCTCCGCGGTCTTCCTCCTACCTCCTACTTGGTCTTGTAGACCGTTATGCTCGAAACGCCTCGGTTCGCGGACGCGTCGTAGGCATGGGCGGTGATGGTGTGCCTGCCGGTGGCGACTCCTTTGTTCGTGTTCCAGCTGAACGATCCGGAGCATGTGCTCGCCCCCTGACAGTTAAGCGAGCCCAGCTGTCTATCCCCCGCGTACGCATCGAGGCGCTCGATCGGCCCGCCGTGGGAAGCGTTCACCTTGATCTTCAGGACCTTGCTGATGACGCTGCCGTCGCCCGGGTCGGAGATCGTCACCGCGGGCGGCGTGGCATCCATAGGGGAGGGGGCGGGCGCGGTGGGGGCCGCCGAGACCTCCGCAGAGTAGCTGCTCTGGCCGGCGCCATTGTGTGCGACCACAGCCAGGAAGTAGGTTGCACCGTCGTCGGGAAGGGCCAGGGAGCGCTGGGTCACGTTGCCCACGTTCACCTGGGAGGAGTATGCAGTAAAGCCGGGCGCCGTCCGAGAGACCTTGCCGTAGTGAAGAATGTAGCCGGTCACGTTCTCCGAGGCAGGATTGGGGTCCCAGGCCACGGTCACGTTCCACGCCCAGGCCGGAGCGACGACGAGCACAACGAATAGCAGAAGGGCGACGCTGACGAGCGAGGGAAGCGAACGAGGCTTTGTCTGCATGGCGTCGCGTCTCCTTCCGGCGGGCAAGGGTGTTGGCTGCGATGCGCCACGACCGCAAACGCCGTGCCAGGGCCCAACCCGCCTTACAACAGGCAGTTCCCCGCGAGTTCGCCCTCGGGGAGCGGCGTGTGGGCTGGAAACGTAACTAGTATTCCCTGTGCGTGACTGGCGGTGGGTGCGGCCCGATCGGCGGGCCGGGGGGGGGGCGGGGGCCTGGGTCAGCGGCCTGGGCCGAGGAGCACGAGGCTCAGGGTGGGCCAGTAGGTGATGACGAGCACTGCTGCGAGGAGGATGAAGAAGAAAGGCAGCGTGGCCCGGTAGAGGTCGAGGACCGGTTTTTCGAAGCGGTAGCTCGCGATGAAGAGGTTCATGCCGACGGGGGGGGTGAAGTACCCGATCTGCATGTTGGCGAGGAAGACGATGCCGAGGTGCACCGGGTGGATGCCGTAGCCCAAGGCCACGGGCAGTATGATCGGGACGACGATCACCAGGGCGGAGAAGATGTCCAGCATGGTGCCGAGCACCAGCAGGAACAGATTGAGGAGAACCAGGAAGGCCAGCCGGCTGTCCACGTGGGCGCGGACTGCCTCGAAGAGCCGCGTGGGGACTTCGGCGTCGATCAGGTAGTTCGTGCTTGCCAGCGAGGCCCCGAGGATCACGAGCACGCCCCCCACGAGCACCATGGATTCACGCATCACCTTGGGAAGCCTAGCCCAGGTGATCTCCCGGTGGATCAACACCTCCACCACGAAGACGTAGAGCGCCGTGACCGCCGCCGCTTCCGAGACGGCGAAGGTTCCGCTGTAGATGCCCCCGAGAATCAGGAACGGCAGGGGTATCTCCCACGCCGATTCCCGCACGGCCGCGGCGGTCGCGCCCCGGGAGAAGGCCCTGGGAGGGCGCTTCAGGGTGCGCCCGCTCCACGCGCTCCACCCCGAGAGGAGGGTCAGCATGAGGAGACCCGGGAGGATGCCCGCCAGGAAGAGATCGTCGATGCGCACCGGCGTGCCGATGCCGAGCTGCTGGACGACTACCCCGTAGAGAATCAAGGGAAGCGACGGAGCAAAGAGAAGGCCGAGACTCCCAGAGGTCGTGATCAATCCCAGGCTGAACCGTTCGGGGTAGCCCGCCTCCCGGAGGGCCGGGTACAGGAGTGAGCCCAGGGCCACGATGGTGACCCCCGAGGCGCCGGTGAAGGCCGTGAACAGTGCGCACGCCACCAGGGCGACCATGGCGAGCCCCCCCGGCAGCCATCCCAGCAGCGCCTGGGTGAGCCGCACCAGGCGCTGGGGCGCCTGGCTGTCCCCAAGGATGTACCCGGCGAAGGTGAAGAGCGGGATGGCCAAGAGCACCGGCATCTCCGCCAGGCGGTAGATCTCGATTGCAACGACCGAGAGATCGACCCCTTCCCGGTAGAATCCCAGGAGGGCCCCGGCAGCGATCACTGCGAAGAGCGGCGCACCGAGCAGCGCCACCCCAAGGAGCAGGAGGCCGGTGGCGATCAACGCGGGGCCCTGCCCGCGGCACTTCGCAGGTGAACCGCGGTGAGGACGAGGTAGCGCAGGGACACGACGCCGAAGGCGAAGGGGACGATGGACTCGACCACCCAGGAGGGCAGACCGGCAAAAGCCGTGGTGCCCGCCGCATAGTCGGAGGCGACGAAGCGGGCCGCGTGATAGGCCACCACCGCCGAGACCCCGGCGGTGAAGAGACTGGTGACCGCCCGGGTGCCGACCCGAACGCGTGCGGGCAGCAGGCGGGAGAGGGCGTCGATGGAGATGTGGCGGTCCTCGCGGCTCGCCACCAGCGCGCCGAAGAGCCCCACCCACAGCACCAGTGCCCTCAGGAGGGGGTCCGCCCAGATCAAGCCGGTCCCCAAGACGTTGCGAAGCAGGATCTGGCCTCCGGCGAGGAAGACCATGATTCCGAGGAGCAGGGCCAGGAGGGTGTCCTCCAACCGGCGCAGCGCGCGCAACGAGAGGGCTGCGGCCGCCGCCAGCCGTTCAGCCGCCATCGCGGCTCCCGTGCTCTTGGCGGTAGGCCTTCAGGTGTTCCTGGATCCGCTCCAGCATGTCCGGCGAGAAGGCCTGCCGGGCCGCGAGGCGCTTCAAGGCCTCGTCGGCAATGCCTCGCCAGCGCTCCAGCTCGGCGGGGGACTCCGGGCCCACGACCTCGATCCCTTGCTGTTTCAGGGCTTCCCGAGCACCCCTGTTCCCTTCCCGATTGAGAGTGTCGAGGCGCGCCAGGGCAGCGCCCATCCGGTCCTGCACCACGGTCTGATCCCGGGGGGCGAGCCTCTCGAAAGCCCTCTTGTCCAACGCTACCACTCCCACGAGATACATGAGCGGCACGTCGGTGAAGTACTTCACCCTCGTGTGCCACTGGAAGGCGATGGCCGCCGCGGTTGTGGTGGCCACGGTGTCTACCAAGCGGGTCTGGAGCGCGGTGTACACGTCGGCAATGGGCAGCGGGACCGGAGAGACCCCCGCAACCTCCAGGGCGGTCAGGCTCACTTCGTCCCCCTCGGGGATCCAGACCTTCTTTCCCTTGAGGTCGTCCACCTTGCGCACCGGGGATCCGGAGAAGAGGTATGCGAAGCCCCCTTCACTCATGCCCAGGACCACCATGCCTCGCCGGGCGATCTCTTCCCGCAGCAGTGGGTCGACCCGCTCGCGAACGTAGTCCACCTCGGCGTACGACCGAAAGAGGAAGGGCATGCCGTAGATGTCGGTGTCGCGGTAGACCTCTTCGAGGCCCCCGCCGGTGAAGGCGCCCCCCTGGAGCTGTCCGGCTCGGATCTTGCGCAGGACGGTCTTGTCGTTGCCCATGACCCCGCCGGGGTAGAACCGGATCTCGACCCGGCCCTCGGTTCCCGCTGCCACCTCTTTGGCCCCCTCTCGCAGCTCATGCATCCAGGAAGTGCCCTCCGGGGCCAGGGTCGCGATCTTGAGGGTCTGGGTTTGTGCCAAGGACGCGCCAGCGGACCAGCCGGCCGCCAGAGAGAAGAGGCAGAGCAGAGAGAGGAGGGGCGCTCGTCGCGGTCGCATCGGCGGCTCCGGGAAGAGGGGTTCAGAAGTAGGCGTCGGCCCGGTCGAGGAGGGAGCGGGCCTCTTGCTGGGCGAGGACGTTCGAGAGGGTCAGCCCCGGCACCTCCGGGTCGGCGCCGAGCACCTCCTCCAGGAGCCGGTCGTGGAGCTCCCGGTCGAACACCAGTCGAGCGTAGTGGCGGGCGAAGAGGACCTTGGCCATGAGGTTCTTGCCCTCGGAAAGGGTCACGGCCCGGACGAAGTGTTCCCGGCCCGCCTCGGGACGCCCCCCGAGGGCCTCGGGGCGGAGGGTGGCCAGGACACCCAGGTAGAGATGGGCGCCCCCGAAGTCGTGGGCCTCGTCGAGCTCCACGACCCGAGTCATGGCGGCCTCGATCTTGGGCAGGTCGGCCACCGCCGACCAGTCGTCGGGGTTGGCCTGGATCCACCCGGCCCAGGCAGCTGCGAACGCGTAGAGGGTGGGCACGTCGCCGCGCCCCAACTCTGTGAGCCGTGTGGCAAAGGCCTCGAAGGGCCCCCCTGCCGCTGCGCAGAGATCCGGCCGCCGCAGACACAGTGCCCGCTGCCCGTACTCGCGAGCCCTGGCGGCGAGCCGCCGCACTCGGGCCGGGTCGTCGACGAAGGCCGAGGCGTACGCGCCATAGAGCCTGGCGCCGGCCAGGAGGAGGCTCTCGCTCCGGGGCTCGCCCTCGATCAGGCCGTCCACCATGAGGAGGTAGGCCGGGG
>CAZYJP010000118.1:0-6670 GCA_964647795.1 uncultured Thermodesulfobacteriota bacterium | reverse complement strand
AAGAAGCTCTGGACCGGCAGGGGGAGGGGCGACCCGGTGGGTTGGATCGCGGCCGAGGACGGCGGCGGCGAGGCCGAAGAGGTGGCCAGCGCGGTCCTCGCCGAGACCTTCCGCACCCGCCGACCCTGGTCCCACTTCGCGGTGCTTTACCGAACCAACGCCCAGTCCAGGGCCTTCGAAGAGGTCTTCCGTGCCCATGCGATCCCCTACCGGGTGGTGGGGGGATCGCGGTTCTTCGACCGCAAGGAGGTGCGAGACGTCCTCTCGTACCTCAAGGCCATGCACAATCCCCGGGACGACGCGAGCCTCCTGCGCATCGCCAACGTCCCCAAACGAGGTCTCGGTCCCCAGGCGCTCCTGCGGATCAAGGAGGCGGCCGAGGGCCGCGGGGAGAGCCTGCGCCGGGGTCTGCGTGCGGCAGACGACCTCTCTCCCCAGGCACGGGCCGGCGCCCGCAGCCTTCTGGCGCTCCTCGATGCCTACGGGGCCCGGTTCCGGTCGGAGGGCCTGACCCCGGGAGGGCTCCGGGACTTCTACCGGGACGCAGGGCTCCGGGCCGAGGTGGAGGCCACCTATGACTCCCCCCGCGTGGTGGCCCGGCGTCTGGAGCTTCTGGAAGAGTTGGCCGAATCCGTCGGCGACGGCCCCCAGGACGGGGGCCAGGTGGATCTGGGGCTTTTCGTGGAAAGACTCAGCCTCGATCCCCCGGCAGAGAAGGGTGAGGACCGGGCGGACGATGTCACCCTGATGACGCTCCACGCGGCCAAGGGCTTGGAGTTTCCGGTGGTATTCCTGGCGGGGATGGAGGAGGGGATCCTGCCCCTGGTCAAGGGCACGAAACCGGCCGAAGCCGCCCTGGAGGAGGAGCGCCGGCTGTGCTACGTGGGGATGACCCGCGCTCGGGAGCGCCTGGTTCTGTGCCATGCCCGTACCCGGCGGCGGCGAGGCCATGCTTCGGTCTCGGTTCCTTCGCGCTTCCTCGCCGAGGTGCCCCTGGGCCTCACCGAGCAGGGGGGCGCCCGGCCCGAACGCAGCGAGGCGGAAGAGAAGGTGCAGGTGAAGAATTTCTTTCGGGGTATCCAGGCGTTGTTGGGCGAGTGATTGGGGTTGACCGCGATGTCCGGCGAGGTAGAGTCGTCCGCGGCCTGCCCACGCGGGAGGCCTGGGTCACCTGTGCCGGAGAAGGAAGGAGGACGTCGCGGCCGCAACGAGAATCCTCATGCTGGTGGGGGACTATGTGAAGGACTACGAGGTCATGGTTCCGTTCCAGGCCCAGGTCCTCGCGGCGGCAGGTGTCCTCCAAGGGCGTACCTGCAGCGCGTACCCGGCGGTGGGGCCAGAGATCTCGCGGGCCGGGGGGGTACGCCGATCTGCCGGTGGACCGGGCCCATGTGGACGGAAAGCTGGTGACCGCGCCGGCGTGGCCGGCCCACCCGGAGTGGCTGGCCAGGTTTCTGGAGGTCCTCGGCACCCGGATCACCCCCTGAGGCGGCGACCAGGGGAAAAACCGGTTCGCTGGGGTCTTGGTGAACCGGACGTCCGGCTCGGGTGATTTCCCCTGATTTCTAGGACCGTGCTGACCCATGCTCGCTGGTGGGCGGCCGACAATTGCGCTTACTGCCCGTGAAAAGGTGTGTTACAGTTTCGCGACTTCGCGCCGAGCCCGTCTCTCCCGGATACCTGATGTTCGGATGGAACGAGGGGTTGCCGTTACCGCTTCGAGCGTACTGAGCCGTCACAGCGGTATCCTTGTTGCGGCGGGGGTGATGAGCATCGTTTTGTTGATGGTCATCCCCCTGCCGAGGTTTGCCCTGGATCTGCTCCTCGCTCTCAACATCAGCATCTCGGTCTTGATCTTCGTCCTGGGGATGTATACAGAACGCCCGCTCGACTTCTCGGTGTTCCCCAGCGCCCTTCTGATCGTCACACTCTTCCGGCTGGCCCTCAACGTGAGCTCCACCCGGTTGATCCTCACGAGGGGCAACGAGGGCCCGGAAGCCGTGAGCCGCGTGATCGCCGCCTTCGGCGATTTCGTGGTGGGCGGCAATTTCGTGGTGGGGATCGTGATCTTCCTCATCCTGGTGGTGATCAACTTCGTGGTCATCACCAAGGGTGCGACCCGGATCGCCGAGGTGAGCGCGCGGTTCACCCTCGACTCGATGCCGGGCAAGCAGATGGCCGTCGACGCCGACCTGAACGTGGGCCTCATCGGCGAAGCCGAGGCCCGGAGGCGTCGGCAGGAGATCTCGAGCGAGGCCGACTTCTACGGAGCGATGGACGGCGCGAGCAAGTTCGTGCGGGGCGACGCGGTGGCCGGCCTGGTGATCACGGGCATCAACATCCTGGGGGGGCTCGTCATCGGCGTGCTCCAGAAGGGGATGCCCCTGATGGGGCCGCAGGGGGCGGTCACGACGTACACGACCCTCACCGTGGGGGACGGGCTGGTGACCCAGATGCCCGCCCTCATCATCTCCACGGCGGCGGGTATCCTGATCACTCGGGCCGGGAGTCACTCGAACCTGGGGCAGGTGCTTCCCCGCCAGCTAGGTCAGGCTCCGGCCGCCCTGGGAGTGGCGTCGGGGGTGCTTCTGGTTCTGGGGGTGGTGCCTGGCCTGCCCTTCCTGCCCTTCGCGATTCTCTCCGGGGTCATGGGGGGCACGGCGTACGCCCTGAAGAAGAACAAGCTCGTCGAGGCCGAGGTGGCCGCGGCGGAGGTCCGGCGCGTGGCGGAGGAGAAGCCCAAGGCTCCCGAAGGCCCCGAGGAAGTGACGCAGCTTCTCCAGGTGGACATGCTCGAGCTCGAGGTGGGGTACGGGCTCCTGCACTTGGTGGACCCGGGCCAGGGAGGCGACCTCCTGGAGCGCATCCGGTCCATCCGGCGCAAGATCGCGCTGGAGATGGGCATCGTGGTGCCCCCCATCCGCATCCGTGACAACCTGCAGCTGCGCCCCACCGAGTACCTGATCCTCATCAAGGGGGTGGAGGCTGCCCGCGGGGAGCTCAAAGAGGACCACTTTCTGGCCATGAATCCGGGCCTGGCCGAGAGGGGGGTGGACGGGATTCCCACGCGGGAGCCCGCCTCTGGCCTGGAGGCCCTCTGGGTCCGGGACGAGCGGCGCGAGGAGGCCCAGCTTCGGGGCTACACCGTGGCAGACCTCTCCACCGTCATCGCGGCACACCTGACCGAGATCGTCAAGCGCAACGCCCACGAGCTCCTGGGGCGTCAGGAGACCCAGAACCTGCTCGATGCCGTGAAGACCCAGGCCCCGGCGCTGGTGGAGGAGCTGGTGCCCAGCCTCCTCTCGCTCGGTGGCGTACAGAAGGTCCTCCAGAATCTCCTGCGGGAGAGGGTCAACGTGCGCGATCTGCGGACCGTGCTGGAAACCCTGGCCGACTGGGCTCCCCGAACCAAAGATCCGGAGCTCCTAACCGAGCACGCCCGGGCCGCCCTCCGGCGCGCCATCTCGAAGCAGTATCGGGATGCCGAGGGGAGGGTTCCGGTCATTGCCCTCGACCACCGGTTGGAGGAGACCCTCTCGGGGGCCCTCCAGCGCACCGACTACGGAGCGTTCCTGTCCCTGGAGCCGAAGCTGGCGCAGCGGGTGCTCCAGGCCCTGGGGCAGGCGGCCGAGGAAGCGAGACTTCTCCGTTGCGCCCCCGTGGTACTGGCGCCGCCCACGATCCGGCTTCCCCTGCGAAAGCTCACGGAGAAGGTCATCCCCGGCCTGGTGCTCCTGAGCCACGGCGAGGTGGAGGGCCCGCTGCGCACGCTGAAGGTGGTGAGTCTTGAGGGTTAAGAAGTTTCAGGCCGTGGACATGCCCGATGCCCTCCGGATGATCAAGGAGGAGCTGGGTCCCGATGCGGTCATCCTCTCCACCCGTCAGATCAAGCCCGGAAAGGGAGTGTTCGGGATGCTCGGCCGGCCGATCCTCGAGGTCACGGCCGCCGCGGACCTGGAACCGTCCTACGGGAGGGACAGCTCCTTACCCGCACCAGCGCCTCCGGGCCGGGCTGCACGCCCCAGCTCGGACCAGGTTCCCGCCAGGGAATCTGAACGGCCGGACCACGGCCCCTTGCTGGCACTCCAGGCCGACCTGGACAGCCTGCGGGAAGAAATGGCCGTCGTGGGGCGGCGCCCCCGGCCTTCGGGGCAGGAACTCCTGGCCCGGGACCTGAAGCAGCTCTCCGAGAAGCTCGATCGCCTTCTCGAGCAGACAGCCCGGTTCGACCGACTTCGCCTGGCCCCGGGCCTCCAGCGCGTCCACGACCACCTGGAGGCGATGGACCTGGACAGGGGCCTCGCCGCACGGATCCTGACGTTCCTCCAAGAGAAAGTGGATGCCGGGGCGGTGACCGAAGGGCGGGAGTGCGAGGCCTTCCGGGAGTTGGTGCGGCGCACCGTCCGGGTGGCGGGCGGTCCCCAGCGCTCCGAGCAGGGGCCGCGGGTGATGGCCCTGGTGGGGCCCACGGGGGTGGGGAAGACCACGACCGTGGCCAAGCTCTCGGCCCGCTTCGCCCTTCAGGACGGCGCACGTGTCGGCCTGATCACCGTGGACACCTTCCGCATCGCGGCGGTGGAGCAGCTCAAGACCTATGCGAGGATCATGGGGGTGCCCATCCGGGTCGCACTGAACGCCGCGGGGTTCCGCGCGGCCGTCGAAGAGCTGGCCGACCGGGACATCATCCTGGTCGACACTGCCGGTCAGAGCCCCCGAGACGAGGCAGCCCTTGCCGAGCTCCTGGGGCTCTTTCCCCCGCGCGTGCCGGTGGAGGTGCACCTGGTGCTCTCGGTGACCACCCGGGCCAGGGATCTGGAAAGGATTCTCCGGCACTACGCGGATCTGAAGGCGACTCGGCTGCTGCTCACGAAGCTCGACGAGACCGAGTGCCATGGGCCTTTGCTGGGCCTTCCGGTGGTCTCGCGGCTGCCGCTGAGCTATCTCACGACCGGTCAGAACGTGCCCGACGACATCGAGGAGGCAACCGCGGAGGCCGTGGCTCGCTATGTGGCGGGAGCCCTCGGGGGGGAGGCCCCCCGGTGAGGGACCAGGCCCAACGGCTGCGCGAGTTGGCTGCCCGGGCGCGGGCCGGGAACCGGGGTGACGGCCCCCCTTCATCCCCTCCGGCCGCGTCGAGGACTGGGCGGGTCCTGGCCGTCGCGAGCGGGAAGGGCGGGGTCGGGAAGACCAGCCTGGTCGCAAACCTGGCTACGGTGCTGGCTCGGCGCGGAAACAGGGTCACCGTGCTGGACGCGGACTTCGGTCTGGCAAATCTGGACATCCTCCTGAATCTGAACCCCGCCAAGAACCTGGGTCACCTGCTCCGGGGGGAAGCCCGTCCCGAAGAGGTGGTGCAGGTTGCCGGCCCCGGCCTTCGGGTGATCGCGGGTGCTTCGGGGCTGCAGGAATTGGCGGACCTGAGGGGAGAGGACAGGCGGGCGCTCCTGGCGTCCCTGGCCCCCTTGACGGGAGATCAGGATTTCGTGCTGTTGGACGCCGCGGCCGGGATCGGGCACACCGTGGTGGGTCTCTGCCGGGCCGCCGGGGAGGTGCTCCTGGTGACGAACGCCGAACCGACGAGTCTCACCGACGCGTATGGGCTGGTGAAGGTGATCTGGAGCCGGGATCCGGGTGTCGTGGTCCGCCTCGTGGTCAACGGGGTGGCGGGTCCCGAGGAAGGGCGCGGGGTGTATGCCAGGCTCGACGAAGTGGCGTCCCGCTTTCTCCACCGCCGCTTGTCGTACCTGGGGCACATCTTCGGGGACGAGCACGTGGCCCGGTCCGCGCGGCGCCAGATGCCCTTTGTCCTGGCCTACCCCCGCTGTGCCGCGAGCCGCTCCGTCGAAGTGCTGGCCGAGACTCTCCTGGAGTCGGTCCCGGCTCCGGTCGATCAGGGATTCTGGCAGAGGCTCCTGGCCGAGGGGGCAGACGACGGGTGATGGGATGAGCCGGATCTTCCTGGTTGGATTGCTGTGGCTGGCGGTGCTGTCGGCACTACCAGCCCACGGTCGACTCCTAGCCCGAGTGGAGCCCGTCTGGAGCCCTTTCGTTCGGGGATCCGTGGGGGACGACGTCCGCTCTCTGGCGACGGAGGCCCGGGGGCTCCTGTCCTCGGATCCCGGCCGGGTGGCCTTCATCCTGGGTCGGACCCCGCTCCCGGCGGGCCCGTCGGCTCGGGTGCTCCGGGGGCTGAGGGCGGACGCTCTGTACCACGTAGGGGGCGACTCGCTCTTCGAGGCACAACGACTCTACCGCTCCCTCGGGGCCGAGGAGGGCGACCCGGCCGAGACGGCCTGGGTGCGGTTCATGCTTGCCAACATTCACTGGGGTCTGGGGTTCCACCGAGAGGCCGAGATTCAATACAGGGAGGCCCATCGCGGTCCCGCAGGGCCCTGGACTCCGGCACTCCGATTCAACCTGGCGGTCCTGACCTTGGCGGAGGGCCGGTTCAGCGAGGCCCGAGACACCTTGGTGGCCTGGGCCGAGGACCATCCACGAGAACCTGGGAGGGCCATCGTCCTCTACCTCCTGGCCGAGGCGGAGGCCGCCCTGGGGGACGAGGGAGCGGCGCGGCACCGGTTCCGGGAGGCCCTGGAGCTCTCCCCTGAGGGCTGGCTGGCCCGGCCCGAGACCGGCCATGCCCTGGCGGAACTGCTGCGCCGGGACGGGC
>CAZYJP010000117.1:0-6689 GCA_964647795.1 uncultured Thermodesulfobacteriota bacterium | reverse complement strand
GATACAAAGCGCGGAGCACACCGAGCGGCCCTGGAGATGGTCGGCTAGCGAAGCAATGATCATGCCGGGGCGGGCCTGGACGGCCTTTCTGCCAAAACAGCGTTAGACGAGTCCCGCCTGCGGGCCGATAATGCGACAAGCGTGACGCAGCTCGGGCTTCTGGCCGGGAAGCGCAGCGGATCGGTAGGGTAAACGGTGCGACACGGATGACGCAGTGGACCGGGGTAGCCGGGACGGTGCTGCCGGGTCCCCCGGGTGGTGCGCGGGCGTTCCCATGGGGTTTTCCCCTGGCGGGGGCGCTCCGACCCAGACGCGGGGCGGCGGCGGGCCGGTGCGGGGCACCGGGAGCTGGGCCGGGGGACCGGAAATTGCGGGTATGGACGTTGCAAGACGACCCAAGGCCTGGGGCTTCCAGGCGCTGCAGGCGGCCGGGGCTGCCGTCTCCCAAACCGAGCAGACATTGAGGAGAGACGATGGGGAGGGACGCGACCGAGCACTGGAACCCGATTCTAGAGACCCTGCCTCCGGAGGCGACGCGCGCCCTCCAACTTCGGAAGTTTCGACGGCTGCTCTCCTGGGTGTACGAGCGCAGCCGGCTGTACCGGCGGAAGTACGACGCGGCGGGCCTGCGCCCCGAGGACGTCCGCACCTGGGAGGACGTGGCGCGGGTGCCCCTCCTGACCAAGGACGACTACCGGTGCCAGGGCATCGACCCCTTCCCGTACGGCGACACTCTGTGCGTCCCGCTCGAGGAGGTGACCGAGTTCCGGCAGACCAGCGGGACGACCGGGACCCCGGTCTACCAGCCCGACACCTGGGCGGACTGGGAGTGGTGGAGCGAGTGCTGGGCCACGATCCTGTGGGCCCAGGGGTTCCGGCCGTCGGACAGGGTGTTCCTCCCCTTCGGGTACAACATCTTCGTGGCCTACTGGGCCGGGCACTACGCGGCCGAGAAGATCGGGTGCGAGGTGGTGCCCGGGGGGGTGCTGGGCACCCGGGAACGGCTCATGAAAATGAAGGAGCTCCGGGCCACGGCCTTCATGGCCACCCCGACCTACGTGCTCGGAATGGCGGATAGCGCCCGCAAGGAGCTCGGGGCCGACCCGCGGGAGTGGGGCATCCGGAAGATCCTCTGCGCCGGGGAGCCCGGGGCGCTCGTCCCGAGCACCAAGCGGCGGATGGAGGAGGCCTGGGGCTGTCCGGTCTGCGACCACGTAGGCGCCACCGAGGTGGGGGCTTGGTCCTTCGAGTGCCGCCACCGTCCCGGCGGGCTACACGTGAACGAGGGGATGTTCCTGGTGGAGCTCCTGGAGCTCGACTCGGATGCCCCGGTCACCCGGCCCAAGGTCCCGGGCCGCATCGTCATCACCTCCTTCGACCGTCAGGCCCAGCCCTGCGTGCGCTTCGACACCAAGGACGTCTCCATGTGGGCCGACCGCGGGTGCAGCTGCGGCCGCACCTGGCGGATCCTGGACCAGGGAGTCCACGGTCGCGTCGATCACATCACCAAGGTCAAGGGTGTCCTCTTCTCGCCCATCGCCGCCGAGGAGGCGGTCCGGTCCTTCCCGGAGCTCGACGGCGAGTTCGAAATCGAGGTGGAGAAGCGGGGCGACCTCGATCACATTCGCCTGCGGGTGGAACTGCCGGTGGGTGCGAGCCCTTCCCAGCGCGAGGACCTGCTCGCCCGGCTGAGCAGTGTCCTGCGGGTGAAGACCCAGCTGAATTTCGAGATCGTGCCGGCGGAGTTCGGCACCCTGCCGCGATACGCGCTCAAGGCGCGCCGGTTTCACGACCGGAGAAAGGAGGGTTAGCTGTGGCGGAGCAGAGCGCGGCGGTACGGGTCGCCAAGGCCCTGGGGGCGCTCTCCCGGGACCTGGACGCTTTGGAGGAGGCGGGCGGGCACATCCCGGCCGTCGAGAGGAACACCGTGCGGATGCGGGGCACCCTTCGTGCCTTGCAGGTTCAGTTCGAGGACCTGGGCTGTTTGGAGGAGTAGACGGCCCGGGTCACACGACTCACACCCACCACCCCTCGGAGAAAAGGAGTGCGGCATGTCGCGAGCGACTCGGCGAATCCCCCTGTGGTGCCGGATTCTTCCCCTAGCGGCTCTCCTCCTGGCCCTGAGCACACCGTCTCAGGCCAATCTGCCCCTGGCGGGGCAGCACTACCCCAACGGGGTCGAGGACTTCGTCGTGGGGGCCCTGCCCCCGCCGGGTGTGTACCTTAAGAACTACTTCGGGTTGATCCAGAAGGATCGCCTGATGGACGACAAAGGCAAGAACACGGGCCTCGACTTCGAAGCGGACGTCACCGTGGTGGTCCCCCGCTTCATCTGGGTGACGCCCCACACGATCCTCGGCGCCTCCTACGGCGTGCAGGCATTCTTCCCGTTGTACTGGGCAGACGTGCGCTTTCCCGTGAGTACTCCTGACGGCCCGGTCGAGCTTGGCTCTCGTCAATCCGGGCTTGGGGACATCATCGTGAATCCCCTGATTCTCGGGTGGCACTTCAGCCCCAACTTCCACATGGTCGCGGCACTCGACATCTGGGTGCCAACCGGCAACTATGATCGCGACGATTTAGCATCCCAGATCCTGAGCAAGAACCACTGGACCTTCGAGCCGGTCGTGGC
Source organism: uncultured Thermodesulfobacteriota bacterium (assembly GCA_964647795.1). Lineage (GTDB taxonomy): Bacteria > Desulfobacterota > Deferrisomatia > Deferrisomatales > JACRMM01 > JBFLZB01. The sequence goes on along the minus strand of CAZYJP010000117.1, from coordinate 4,057 downwards.
CGTCAGCTACATCCACCAGGGCTTCGACTTCTCCGCGAAGCTCATGTATGACTTCAACACGAAGAACGACGACTATAACTTGCTCGGCGTGGGAAAGGGCGAGCTCAAGCCCGGCCAGGAGTTCCATGTCGACTATGCCATCAGCTACGCCCGCAAGGAGGGCCTCCGATACGGGCTGTCGGGGTACTCCTACTGGCAGACCACCAAGGACGAGTTCAGGCCCGACGGCGGCGGTGGGAAGATCAAGGGCGACAGGGGCGAGGTCCACGCCCTCGGCCCCACCGTCAAGTACTGGCCGGACCAGGGGCGCTTCAGCGCGGTGCTGAAGCACCACTGGGAGTTCGGCGCCAAGAACCTCCCGGAGGGCGAGGCCACGTGGCTCAACGTCGTCTGGGTGTTCTGAGCCGAGGGCCCGACCGGGCACCGCGCCCCGACGACTTCTGGTAGCATGACACGGGAGCGGCAGGTCCGGCTGCCGCTCCCGCTCTTGTAGGCCATGGGCCTGCGGGTGAACCTGCCTGCCGCTGTCCTGCGAGAAGGTCCGGCGGGCAATCAAGGACAAGAGGGAAGGGCGTTAGGGAGTCTTGGGGGAACCGCAGAGGCGCAGAGGCCGCTGAGGAAGGCCAAGGTCTGAACATTGCCGTGATCCCGTCCGAACGCATTCGATTTCTCTGCGGCCGCTGCGCCTCTGCGGTTCACGGATCTTGTCTTGCCGTGACCGTGCGCCCATGACCCGCTTCTGGATTCTCGACCTCGACAACACCCTGTACCCGCGTAACTCAGGGCTATTCTCCGAGGTGGACCGGCGCATTGACGCATACATGGGCGAGAGGCTGGGTCTTGCCGTCGAGGCCATCCCGGAGCTTCGACGCCGGTACCGGACGGAGTACGGGGTCACCCTGGGGGGACTGCTGGCCCACCACGGCGTGGACCCAGAGGAGTACCTCTCTTTCGTCCACGACGTGCCCCTCGAGGCCTACCTCGCCCCGGACCCTGAGCTGGCCGACGTCCTGGACCGCCTGCCCGGACGGAAGGTCGTCTTTACCAACGGCTCCGAGGCCCACGCCCGGGCCGTGCTCGGGCTTCTCGGCGTCGAAGCCGCCGTCGAGGCCGTCTTCGACATCGCCTTCATGGGGTACGTCCCCAAGCCCAGCCCCCACGGTTACCGCCGGGTCCTCGCGGCCCTCGGGGCCGAGGCCGCCGCCTGCTGCCTGGTGGATGACCTGGTGGAGAACCTCGACACCGGCCGGGCCCTCGGGATGACCACGGTCCTCGTGGGCCCCGAGCCCTCGCCTCCCCACCTGCACCTGATCAGCGCCCGGGACCTCTGCACCCTATCGGACCTCGAGGCCCCCGCACCCCGCTGACCCCGAGATCGCCCAGGATCAGCGCGGAGCCCGCCCCGTGCATCTGTCGATCGGAATGACAACTCATGCAAGGCTGCCCCACGCACACGCCGGGTTGTGTATCATTCCGAGGTTGACAGAGGGTCAGATGGAACACAGTGGGGACAGAGGGGACGCTGGGATGGGAGAAATGCGGGAGCGGCCGAAGGGAATGGCGGGGCGCCTGTCCCCGTGGCGGGCCGAGCGGCCCGGGCGAGGAGGTGACGAGGTGAGGATTTTGCGGTTGGGTGCGAGACGGGGGATCGCAGGGGGGGTCGTCGGGGCTGCCTTGGCGTGCGCGGTGCACGTGACAGGCGCGACCGCCCACGAAGCCCACGAGCATCACCACGGGACGTCGGGCTCGAGGCAGGAGCACGGGGCGGTCATGCAGGCCGTGAAGGAACGGGTTCCCCCGGGGCTTCGGGTCCTGGAGGAGCCCCCTGCCTCCGCGACCCCGGAGGCGCGGGAGGCCGGCAGGAGTGCCTTCGCCCAGCACTGTGCTGCGTGTCACGGTGAGGAGGGGAGGGGAGACGGCCCGCTGGCCGAGGTCCTGCCCGAGCCGCCGGCAGACTTCGGCCATCCGATGCACGCGGGCTTCTACACGGCCGGGGAACGGTTCTGGATCATCACCCACGGGGTGCCGGCCCTCGGGATGCCGGGCTTCGGGGACGTCCTCGATGAGGAAACCCGCTGGAGCCTCGTCCGGCACATCCGAGAGCTACAGGGGCAGGGGCGTTGAAGCCCCGTGTCGGATTCTCCCGCGGTCTCCCTTGACACGGCGTGCTTCCTCGTTACCCTCGATCCATCCGCTCCCCTCGTGACGCGACGGAGATCCCATGCTCGACAAGCGCAACCTGCACCTGAAGGTCCAGGAGTTGGCGGACTGCTACAAGGGCACCGATCCCCTCAAGGAGATGTGTCTGGTCCCCCAAGAGGCGGACCCCGACGAGGCCGCTCTCAAGTGGATCGCCCTGGCAGTGCTCCACGGTGTGAACAGCAATGCAAAGACGCTGTCGCTCGAGGTGACGTCCGACGGGGAGGCCGTGGTCACCGCCGAGTACCGCAAGGCTCGCCTGCCCTCCCCGGGCGGCGCGGTCGCGAAAGGAGCGGTGGAGGTCCTGCGCCGGATCACGCATTTCGAGAAGGACAAGGAAAAGGGGCCTCTGGCCTTCGGCTGGGGAACCGAGAGCCTCGAGTTGCGGGTAAGGGTGGAGCGCAGCGAAGTGGGCGACACCGTGGAGATTCAGTTTCCCGAGTAGCGGAAGGGTCGGCGGGACCCTTGACCCACACCGGTGCCGGTGTCTGAAGCCACCCGGCGGGAGACGGATGCCTCTCGGGTGCGAGGGCCCGTCCGTCCACTGATCGCCTACATCCCGATCCTCGCGGCCAACACGCCCCGCGGGTCCGCAGACCCCGAAAGGTCGGGGTGCGTGTCGAGGGGGGCAGGGTTCGTAGCACCCGAACGGCCCCGGGATTAGGGAGGCGCGCCATGGAGGTTCACGGCAAGCCGATCCGGGAACGGATCGAGTGGCTGCTCGATCTGGCCCGTCGTCACTCCGAGGGGTTTTGCAGCCCGGAGGCCTATCTCGCCCGGCAGCGTCACCTGGCTCTGCACCCCACCGCCATCGTCGTGCTCAAGTGCATGGACGGGCGGATCAACATCCCGGTCGCGACCCACACCCCTCCCGGCATCATGCAGCCCTTCCGAAACCTGGGGGGCATGTTCGACCTGGGCTGGCCGCACCTGGGCGAGGTGCTCGCGAGCCACGTGCTCCGCGTGGTGGCCCGCGGGCGAAGGGTCCTGATCCTGATCACCTACCATTTCTCCCGAGGAGACCCCCAGCGCGGCTGCGCGGGGTTCCACTACGATACCGAGGCGGCGGTGGCCCACACCTACGCCGTCAAGCGCCAGGCAGAGCACATCTTCGGAAACGGGCACGAGAGCGTGTACCCCGTCGTGTGCGGTTTCGAGACCGACGAGGACGCCCTCATCCTGCACGGCGAGAACGGGGAGCGGCTCGACCTCTCGAGCCTCGGGCACGAGGAGGCAGAGGAGTTGGCCCCCCGGCTCGGCGCGCTCTTCCCGGACATGGCGGCCGAGATGCGTGACGACGTGCTTCCCCTGCTCCAGGGGAACCTCGACCACATTGCCCAGGTGCGGCAGACGGTGCGGACCCTGGACATCCAGCACCGGGAGTGGATGATCTGCCTCGGGCGGGGCTTCGACTTCCTCCACACCCCGAATCTCGCCCTGATCATCGGCCCATACAGCCCCAATCTCGCAGACCCCATCCGGAAGGCGGCCGGGGTGATCGAGGCCAACATGTTCAGCGGGCGGATTCCCGCAGACGGCTTTCTCCTCTTCGCTTCCGTCCCCTACGACGAGATCGGCGTGGATCGCACCAGGGCGGAGCTCAAGGCGCGCTTCCTCTCCGAGCTCGGTGCCGGGGTGATCCGCGCGGAGTTTCCCGACCTTGCGGACCGGATGTTCGTGCACACCACCGTGATGGACTGGCGCTCGCGGGCCCTGGAGGCGGTGGAAGGGGTCCCGTTCGGGACCGCCTGACCCCTTTCCCGAGCGGTGTCGCTCCGCAAATCGATCCGCCCCCTCCGCCCTGTTCCCCGTCCTTGTCCTCCGGCCTCCGCCCCCGCCCCCAATCACTTTCCCTTGC
>CAZYJP010000116.1:0-6716 GCA_964647795.1 uncultured Thermodesulfobacteriota bacterium | reverse complement strand
ACCGGTCGATGCCGCGCTCCCGAAGAAGTTGGGCGGTGTCCCGAGCGTCCTCGTGAAACCGGTCGATGCCGCGCTCCCGAAGAAGTTGGGCGGTGTCCCGAGCGTCCTCGTGAAACCGGTCGATGCCGCGCTCCCGAAGAAGTTGGGCGGTGTCCCGAGCGTCCTCGTGGGTGGTGCGGCTCGTCTTCTGGAGGAGGATCGCCGCCGGGTCCACTCCCAGTTGCCGGGCAAACGCCGCCAGGAGCTCCGCCTCCGAAGCTTCCGGCAGGAAGGGATCGCCGCTCCCTCCCGAGATCACGAGCCAGCCCGCGCGCCCTTCCCGCACCAGCTTCGCCCCCTCGATGATGCGCTCGGGACGGTCGGTGAACTCCACCCGTTCCAGGCTGGAGCGAGCCAGGTCGACGGTGCCGGCCAGGACCACCGCGGCCTGGGCCCGGGTATCCACCGCCGGCACCGGGTACTCCCGCTCCAGGGGCGCGATGAGCCGCTGGGCCACCGCGCCGCTGCCGAACCCAGCCAGGGTCCCCAGGGAGAGAAGGACCAAGAACCGAGAGGCCCAGGGCGCCCTCCAGGAGAGGAGCAGCCCGAGGAACAGCAGGGCGCAGGCGGCCCCCAGAGGCATCCCAAAGGGGGTCAGCACCTTCAGGACCGTGAGGGACTCGGGCATCCCTCACGCCCTCCCCGCGCTGCCCAGGACGTTCTCGTTCTTGTGCTTGAGCAGCCCCACGAGCTCGGCGCGCGCCGCACCCAGGTACTTGCGGGGGTCGAACTCCTTGGGGTTTTTTGCCAGGTACTCGCGGATCTTGGCGGTCATGGCGAGCCGTCCGTCCGAGTCGATATTGACCTTGCACACGGCGCACGCCGCCGCCCGCCGGAGTTGTTCCTCGGACACACCCACCGCCCCGGCCAGGTCGCCCCCGTGGGCGTTGATGAGGTCCACGTACTCGGGCATCACGCTCGACGCCCCGTGGAGCACGATCGGAAACCCGGGGATCCGCCGTTCGACTTCCTCCAGAATGTCGAAGCGTAGCGGGGGAACCTCGCCTTGGCTCTTCACCTTGAACTTGTAGGCGCCGTGGCTCGTGCCGATGGAGATCGCGAGGCTGTCCACGCCGGTGCGTCTGACGAACTCCTCGACCTCCTCGGGCTTGGTGTAATGGCTCACCTCGGAGCTCACGTCGTCCTCGATCCCGGCCAGGATCCCGAGCTCCCCCTCCACGGTCACGTCCCGCTCGTGGGCGTAGGCCACCACCTTCGTCGTCAGCGCCACGTTCTCCTCGAAGGAGTGGTGGGAACCGTCGATCATCACCGAGGAGAACCCGCTCTCGATGCAGGAGACGCACAGGTCATAGGTATCTCCGTGATCGAGGTGCAGGCAGATGGGGATGGGGCTCCCGAGGTCGCGGGCCATGGCCACCGCGCCCTGGGCCAGGAAGCGCAGGAGCGTGGCGTTGGCGTATTTCCGCGCCCCGCTCGACACCTGGATGATGACGGGGCTGCGCGTCTCGGCGCAGGCCTGGACGATGGCCTGGAGCTGCTCCATGTTGTTGAAGTTGTAGGCAGGTATCGCGTACTTCCCCGCCATGGCCGCGCGAAACATCTCCCGCGTGTTGACCAGCCCGAGCTCCGAGTAGTGGACCGCCATGGTGCCCTCCTTCCGAGCCGTGGAATCGAGCATACGCGACGGCCCATGGTAGCGGATCGGGCGGTCGCTTCCAAGCAAAGGGCAGGGCCAGGATCCACCGTCTGCCCAAAGAGCCGGGCCGGGGGTCTCCCAGGAGGCGGTCCACTCCCGGGCCGCCCACCGCCCCTGAACGAAAGAGCGGAACCTCTCAGTCCCCCCAGAGGGGCAGCCCCGTAGCTTCGTCGTGCTGCCGATGGAGCTCGCCACCCTCCAGCACCTCCACGGCGAACTCGCAGGCGAAGACGCGCGTCCCCGGGGCCAGGTGCCCGCCGAAGGCCCGTCCCTGGGCGTCCCCCAAGGTCACGTGGGCGTGGACCGTGGGAACGCCGTCCCGCAGGGAGACGTTCCCCACCAAGGCCAGGATTTCCAGGTCGGTCTCGAAGTCCAGGTAGCGGTACTCGAAGGAGGCCTGGTCGTAGTACCCCACCCGGGCCCTCTCCACGGCGCCCAGCGCCTCGACCCGGCCGAGCCTCACCCCCTCGCGCCGGACGAGTCCGTTGAGGCTCTCCAGCAGGTCATCCCCCCTCTGGAGCCTTCCCAACACGACGTCCTTCGCCCGCAATCGCCTGTGCACGCGTGTCCTCCTGTGGAACGATTCCCCCCTCGCCGGGCACCTTACCATCCGGGTCCCCCGAAGACAAAACCACAAGAGCACCTGTTGCGGCAACGCCCGGTTACGTTAGTCTCGGGTGCTGACGAAACGGAGAGTCGGAGGGTCCATGGAGACACGAACCGACACCGCGCTGCTCACCGATCTCTACGAGCTCACGATGGCGGCCGCGTACTTCCGGCGGCGGATGTTCGCACCGGCCACCTTCAGTCTCTTCATCCGGGAATACCCGCCCCACCGGGGCTACCTCGTGAGCGCGGGCCTCGAGGACGTGCTCGACTACCTCGAGCGGTTCCGCTACTCCCAGACGGATCTCGAGTACCTGGAGAGCCTCGACCTCTTCTCCCGGGACTTTCTGGGCTACCTGAAGGGGGTGCGGTTCACCGGCGAGGTACACGCCATGGAGGAGGGACGGCTCTTCTTCCGGGACGAGCCCATCCTGGAGGTCACCGCCCCCATCATCGAGGCCCAGGTGGTGGAGACCTTCGTCCTCAACGCGGTAAATCTCCAGACCACCGTAGCCACCAAGGCCGCCCGCTGCGTCCACGAGGCCCGAGGACGGAGGCTCGTGGACTTCTCCTTGCGGCGGACCCACGGCTCGGAGGCAGGGCTCAAGGTGGCCCGCGCCAGCTTCCTGGCCGGCTTCGACGGCACGAGCAACGTACTCGCCGGGAAGCATTACGGCATTCCGGTCGCCGGCACCATGGCCCACTCCTTCGTCACCAGCTTCGAGGACGAAACCGAGGCGTTCCGGGCCTTCGCCGAGGCCTTCCCTGGCAACACCGTGCTCCTCATCGACACCTACGACACCGTGGCAGGCGCCCACAAGGCCGCGACCGTGGGCCAAGAGATGGCAAAGCGGGGGGAGTCCCTGCGGGGCGTACGCCTGGACAGCGGCGACATGGCCGCCCTGAGCCGTGAGGTGCGTACCATCCTGCGGGAAGCCGGCCTGGGAGACGCATCGATCTTCGCCAGCGGGGGGTTCGACGAGCTCAAGATCGCGCGGGCCGTCGCGGCCGGCGCCGAGATCGACGCCTTCGGCGTCGGGACGAAGATGGGGGTCTCGGCCGACGCGCCGTACACCGACATCGCCTACAAGCTCGTGCAGTACGACGGCCGCCCGGTTCTCAAGCTCAGCACGGGAAAGAAGACCCTGGCCGGGGAGAAGCAGGTGTTCCGCTCGGCCGTGGACGGTGAACTGCGGGGCGACATCATCGCCCTGCGGGGGGAGTCCCTTCCCGGCGAAGCCCTCCTGCGGCCGGTGATGGGGGGCGGCCGCAGGACCGGGCCGCGCGAGGCCCTGACCTCGGTCCGGGAGCGCTTCCGCGAAGAGTTCGCACGCCTTCCCGCGCCCCACAAGGACCTCCGCGAGCCCGCCGAGTTCCCGGTCCGCCTGAGCGGCGGGCTTCAGGAGTCCCAGGACCGAGTGATCCACCAGGTGCGGGAGAAGGAGCTCGGGGAGAGTTGAGCTTCCCGGGCCGGGGCTTTCTCCGGGGGGTTTCGTTCGCCTTGACGTCGCCCGAGGCCCTCTGATAGCGTCGCGCGGTTTGCCGGATGCTGTCTGTCCGGACCCCACCGCTGCCCAGCCCTCGTCACCGGAGGACTCGCCGTGAAGAAGACGACCCTGCTCGCCCCGGGCCCCACCCCCGTACCCCCGGACACTTTGCTGGCCATGGCCAGGCCGATCATCCACCACCGGGAGCCCGAGTTCAAACCGGTCTTCGCGGCCTGCCGGCAGGGCCTGCAGCACCTCTTCCAGACACAGCGGGACGTGGTGATCCTCGCCGCGTCCGGGACCGGCGCCATGGAGGCGGCGGTCACCAACTTCCTGCGCAAGGGTGACAAGGCGTTGTATGTGAACGGGGGCAAGTTCGGCGAGCGCTGGGGAAAGATCCTCAAGGCCTATGGCTGCCAGGGCGTCGAGCTCGCCGTGGAGTGGGGCCGGGCCGTCGACCCCGGGCAGGTGCGCAGGGCGCTGGACGCAGACCCTTCCATCCGCGCCGTCTACGTCCAGGCCAGCGAGACGAGCACCGCCGTGGAGCACCCGGTGCGGGAGATCGCCGCCATCACGCGGGAGCGCCCCGACGTGATCCTGGTGGTGGACGGCATCACCGCCGTCGGGGTGTTCTCGCTGCCCATGGACGCGACCGGCATCGACATCCTGGTCACCGGGAGCCAGAAGGCCCTCATGCTCCCGCCGGGCCTCGCGTTCATCGCATGGAGCGAGAAGGCGGAGGGGTTCCTCGGCACCTCGGACCTGCCCCGGTTCTACTTCGACCTGAAGGCCGAGCGGAAGAAGCAGCAGGAGAGTCAGACCGCCTGGACCCCGGCGGTGAGCCTGGTGGTGGGCCTGGCCGACGTGCTCCGGCAGATCCAGGAAGAGACCCTCGAAGGGGTGTTCCGCCGCACCGGCCGCCTCGCCGACGCCACCCGCGCGGCCGCCTTGGCCCTCGGACTCGAGCTCTACGCACCCGACAGCCCCAGTGACGCGTGCACCGCGGTGAAGATGCCGCCGGGCGTCGACGGCCAGGCGCTCAAGAAGGCGCTGCGCGAGCGCTTCGGGATCACCGTCGCGGGAGGCCAGGATCAGGCCAAGGGCAAGATCATCCGGATCGCCCACCTGGGCTATGCCGACACCTTCGACGTGGTGACGGCCGTATCGGCTCTGGAAATGGCCCTGCTCGGATTGGGCCACCCGGTGGATCTCGGCGCGGGGGTGCGGGCAGCCCTCCAGGTCCTGGGGGGGAACGCGCGATGAAACGAGTGCTCGTGAGCGACAGCCTCTCGCCCCAGGGGCTCGAGATCCTCCGTGCCGCCGAAGGGCTCCAGGTGGACGTCAAGACCGGCCTCAAGCCCGACGAGCTCAAGGGGGTCATCGGGAGCTATGACGCCCTCGTGATCCGCAGCGCCACCAAGGTGACCGAGGAGATCCTGGAGGCCGCCGAGAACCTGAAGGTCGTGGGCAGGGCCGGCATCGGCGTGGACAACGTGGACGTGACCGCCGCCACCAAGCGCGGCGTCGTGGTGATGAACACCCCGGGCGGGAACACCGTGACCGCCGCCGAGCATGCCCTGGCGCTCATGATGAGCCTCGTGCGCTCCATCCCTCAGGCCACCATCAGCATGAAGGCCGGGGCGTGGGAGAAGAAGAAGTTCGAGGGCCGCGAGCTCTGCGCCAAGACCCTCGGGGTGGTCGGTCTCGGGAACATCGGCTCCATCGTCGCCGACCGGGCGCTAGGGCTCAAGATGAAGGTGCTGGCCTACGATCCCTTCATCAGCCCCGACCGGGCCGCCGAGCTCGGGGTGGAGCTCTCGGACCTCGACGGCCTCTTCCGCCGGGCCGACATCATCACCGTCCACGTACCCCTCCTGGACGAGACCCGAAACCTCCTCGACGCGGAAGCCTTCGGCAAGATGAAGGACGGCGTGTACGTGGTGTGTGCCGCCCGGGGGGGGATCGTCGACGAGGCGGCCCTCCTCGGGGCCCTGGAGCGCGGGAAAGTAGCCGGGGCCGCCCTGGACGTCTTCCAGAAGGAGCCCCCGGGCCTGACCCCGCTCGTGACCCACGAGCGCGTGATCTGCACCCCCCACCTCGGGGCGAGCACCGTGGAGGCCCAGGAGGCGGTGTCCCTCCAGGTGGCCGAGCAGATCGTGGACTACCTGGTCACCGGCACCATCCGAAACGCGGTCAACGTGCCGAGCGTCCCCTCCGAGATGCTCGAGCAGATGCGCCCCTACCTGGAGATGGCCCGCAATCTGGGCCGGCTCCAGGCCCAGCTGGGCGCCCCCGGGCTCCGGTCGGTGGAGCTCGAGTACTCGGGCAAGACCGCCGAGGGCCGCACCGGGCTCTACACCGCCGCCGCCCTGGAGGGTCTCCTCTCGGCCAGCCTGGGGGGGCGGGTAAACCTGGTGAATGCGCCCGTGATCGCCCGGGAACGGGGGATCCGGGTGGTGGAGACCCTGGCCCGGGCCGGAGAGGACTACTCGGCCCTGATCCGGCTCCGCGTGGAAACCCCCGCCGGCACGGCGAGTCTTGCCGGGGCCATTTTCGGCAAGCGGGAGCCCCGGGTGGTGGAGATCGACGGGATCGGCATCGAGGCCATCCCCCAGGGTCACCTCCTGGTATTTTGGAACTACGACCGTCCGGGCCTCGTGGGGAGCATCGGGACCACCCTGGGCAAACACGCCATCAACATCGGCCAGCTTGCCTTCGGCCGGGAGGCCGTGGGGGGCCGGGCGGTGACCGTGGTGAACGTGGACAGCCCCGTGGAGGAGGCCGTCCAGGAGGACCTGCGCCGCCTCCCCAACGTGATCAGCGTCACCCAGGCGTACCTGTGACGAAGGGGGTGAGCGGGAGAGCACCGTGAGTGGGTCGGCGCCGGGTCGCGACCACGGGGGCGGGCGGACGGGGCGCAGCGGGCT
>CAZYJP010000115.1:2247-6722 GCA_964647795.1 uncultured Thermodesulfobacteriota bacterium | reverse complement strand
CGCCGCTATCACGTTCGATCCATTCGCCCTGGGCGCGAAACACGAGTCACCCGTCCCCTGCAGCGGCCACGGCACGGGCCCCGGTGTCCCAACTCCTGCCCGCGCGTGGCGCCATCCTGCCACAACCCCGGGGCCCAGACCACCCGTATCTCGACACACGGGGCAGAGCGCCCCCGTCGGGGCGGGACCCGCGGAACCGCCCCTCACGGGGGCCTCCCGACGGCGCGCCCGGGTCCGCACAAACACAGGTTGACGCAGAAACTTGTCGCGCCCGGCCCCACCGATGCTATGATCGTCCCGGCGACGGCCGGACCCGCCCACGGCTCCTCTTGCGTTCGGCTGGACTTCTGCGGGGTCGCGAGGCACTCTTGACAGTGCGCACGAGAACAGAACGACGTATCGAATCCGCCAACTCCATCAGACGAGATTCGATGTCCGCACTATCCCCGGAAAAGCGCCACTTCAATCTCCTGGCCGCGATGCTGGAGGAGAGCGCAGAGCCGGCCGTGGCATTCCGCCCCGCCACGGGCACTGTGGCCTACGCGAACCCGGCCTTCCGGGAGCTCACGGGGAATTCCGCGGAACTGCTGCTCAAGCGGGGAGTCTACTTCTGCCTGGGTGAGCGGGCGGGAGCCCAGGTTCGCAGGGCCGTGGCGCCTCTCCTCGAGGGGACGTCCGATCGGGCCTCCGCCGAACTGATCCTGGAGCAGCCCCTCCGCCCCCCGCGGTATCTCGACGCGACCTTCACCCTGGTGCGGCCTACTCCGAGGCGGCCGGTGGTGTCCGCGCGATTTCGCGACGTCACGGTGCGCGTCGAGCGAGAGCGGGAAGCGGCCGCCCGATTGCGCTTCCTCTCCAACGTGATCGGGGGCTCGCTCCAGTGCATCATCGTCACCGACATGCGGGGCAGGATAGAGATCTTCAACCGCGGGGCCCAGAGACTGCTCGGTTATCGCCCCGAGGAGGTGTTGGGGCGCAAGTTCGTCCAGGACCTCTACGACGGGGATGCGGGGCGGGACGTGCTGGCTCGCGTCCGGGAACCCGCCCACGGGGGGCCGGGGGTGCTGGACCGGTACCAGGCCATCCTGATCGGTAAGAACCGCAGCCGGATCCCGGTATGGATGACAGTTCACCTGCTCTACGACGACGCCGGCCGGGAGGAAGGCACCGTCTCCTACATCCAGGACACCCGAGACATCGTGGAGATGGAGCGAAAACTCGAAGAGGTGCAGCTGCAGCTCATCCACGCCGACAAGATGGCTTCCCTGGGAAAGCTTGCCGCCGGGGTCGCCCACGAGATCAACAACCCCCTGGGGGGAATCCTGCTCTTCGGGGGGCTCCTCTTGGAGGACATGGACTTCTCCAACCCCCTCCGCGAGGATATGGACCGGATCGTCCAAGAGGCGCGGCGCTGCCGCGAAATCGTCAACTCGCTCCTCGACTTCGCCCACCAGAAGAAGCGCTACCACGAGCCCGTCGACCTCAACGCGGCGGTGGAGCAGTGCCTCTGCCTCCTGGGGAACAAGGCGCTCTTTCACAACATCCGGGTAGAGAAGCATCTGACCGAGGGTCTGCCGCCGGTGAGCGGGAACCCCAGCCAGATCAAGCAGGTCTTCACGAACATCGTGACCAACGCCGTGGACGCGATGGAGGGGGAGGGCGTCCTCACCCTGACCTCGGACTTCGACCCGGCGGCCGGGTCGGTGACCGTGCGCTTTTCCGACACGGGGCCGGGCATCCCGGCCGAGATCCGCAATCGGATCTTCGATCCCTTCTTCACCACGAAAGAGCCCGGCAAGGGGACGGGCCTGGGGCTGAGCCTGTGCTACAACATCATCCGCATGCACCGGGGGGACATCCGGGTGTCCTGTCGGCCGGAGGGGGGCACCGTCTTTTCGGTGGCGCTCCCGGTTTCCGAGGAGGAGGGACCGTGAGAGCCCTCATCGTGGACGACGAGCGCTCCATCCGGGACGGCCTGGCCAAGACCCTCAAGCGCATGGGCCACGACTCGATCGCGGTGGACAACGGCGCCGAGGCCGTCGGGGCCTTCACCCGAGGGGGCTGCGACCTCGTCTTTCTCGATCTGAAGATGCCCGGCATCGACGGCATGGAGACCCTGGCCCGCCTCAAGGAGGCGGACCCCGAGGTGATCATCGTCATGATCACCGGCTACCCCTCGGTCGAGAACGTCCTCAAAGCGTTCCGCCTGGGCGCCTACGACTACATGCCCAAGCCCTTCTCTCCCCAGGAGGTGCGGATCATCACCGCCCGTGCGGAGGAGAGGCGCCGGCTGCGTTTCGCCAACGAGCAGTTGCGACGCCAGCTCAAGGCAGCCAAGGGGGACGCCTTCGTCATCAGCCGCAGCCACGCGATGCGCGAGGTCAACGCCCTTATCGACAAGGTGGCGCGCACCGACGGCAACGTGCTCCTCACAGGCGAGAGCGGCACGGGAAAGGAGGTGGTCGCCCGGACCATCTACGAGCTCTCTCCCCGCAAGGACCAGGAGTTCGTGGCCGTGGACTGCTCGATGCTGGCCGAGCCCCTCCTGGAGAGCGAGCTCTTCGGGCACGTGAAGGGTGCCTTCACCGGGGCCCAGACCCCGAAGCGGGGGCTCTTCGAGCTCGCCGACGGCGGCACCTTCTTCCTCGACGAGGTGGGCAACCTTTCCCCCGGGATCCAAGCCAAGCTCCTCCGGGTCATCCAAGAGCGGGAGATCAAGCCCGTGGGCGGCACGGCCGTGAAGAAGGTCGACGTGCGCCTCATCGCGGCTACCAACGCCGACCTGCAGGAGGCCATCCGCCAGGGCCGGTTTCGGGAGGACCTCTACTATCGCCTCGCGGTCTTCCCCATCCACCTGCCCCCGCTCAAGGAGCGGGTCGAGGACATCCCGGAGCTGGTGGGCTTCTTCGTCGCCAAGTACGGCGCCAAGGCGAGGAAGCGCTTTCGCGAGATCGCCCCCTCTTTCCTGGCCGTGCTGGCCTCCTACGACTTTCCGGGCAACATCCGCGAGCTGGAGAACATCGTGCAGCGGGCCGTCGTCATCGAGGACTCGGAGGTGCTGCGCCCCTCCAGCCTCCCCGCCTATCTCCTGAAGAACCAGGCGGGGGAGCAGAAGCGCTTTCCCACCCTGCCCGAGCTCGAGCGCGACCACGTCTCCCTGGTCCTGCGAGCCTGCGGGGACCGCAAGGCCCAGGCGGCCCAGGTCCTGGGCATCGACCGAAAGACCCTCTACCGAAAGCTCAAGGAGTACGGGCTGGATTGAGCCCCGTGGGAGGGCGGGGCCGGGGCGATGTGCCCCACTCCGAAAACCGCGCGCACGGGGGGTTTCGGGGCCTTCCCCTCCTCCTCGCCGCCCGGTGAGTTGCCTTCCCCGGGGCAAACTGCCCCAATCGGCGTCACCGTTCTCGGCCCTTCCCCTCTTTCGGAGAAAAAACTCATGATTCCAGCAACTTGAGAACGTGGCACGGGGGTTGCTTTGTCCACATCACCAAGGGCGAAGCGATTCCGGGCTCACCGAGCCCACGGACAAAGGAGGATGCCATGCAGACCAGACCCGACGTCATGATCCTCGACACCGACCACAGCCGCAGCCGGTCCCTCCGGCGGATCCTCCAGGAGGCGCAGCGCGACGTGTCCGTGGAGGAGGTCACCGAGGTGAAGAACGCCCGCGAGGCCATCCTGTCCCGGAGGCCCACCCTGGTGCTGCTGCACTCCACCTTCCGCTACCTGGAACAGGACGGTACGGGACTGCTCGAGCTCATCCAGGACGACTTCCGCAACAGCAACATCGGCGTGATGCTCGTGCTGCCCATCTCCGGCTCGCTGCTGTACCGCTCCGGTTACCAGGAAGGCATGGAGATGCTGGAGATGGCCGACGACCTGATCACCACCGACTACACGAGCGACATGATCCAGGCCGTGGTGTGCGACTGCCTGGGGCGCCGTGAAGCAGCGAAGGAGCGCGTGCCCGAGGCCGTGGGGACGCCAGAGTACGCCTTCGTGCCCACGAAGAGGGTCTGACCGAAGACGCGTGCCGGGAGGAGAGCGCATGGCGAGCGGCAACGGCCCCACAGGTGCGGTGCTGGTGGTGGGGGGAGGCATCGCCGGGATCCAGGCGAGCCTGGACCTGGCGGAGAGCGGGTACAAGGTCTACCTGGCCGAGAGCCGCTCGGCGATCGGCGGCCACATGGCCCAACTCGACAAGACCTTCCCCACCAACGACTGCGCCATGTGCACCATCAGCCCCAAGCTGGTGGACGCGGGCCGGCACCTGAACATCGAGATCCTCACGGGGACCGAGGTGCTCTCCCTGGACGGGGCGGCCGGCGACTTTCGGGTGCAGCTTCGCCGCCATCCCCGCTACATCGACCCGGCGAAGTGCACGGCCTGCGGGGACTGCGAGAAGGTCTGCCCGGTGGAGATCACCGGCCGCTTCGACGAGGGGCTGGTCCGGCAGCGGGCCGCCCACAAGCTTT
>CAZYJP010000115.1:0-2237 GCA_964647795.1 uncultured Thermodesulfobacteriota bacterium | reverse complement strand
CAGGCGGTGCCGAACGCCTTCGCCATCGAGAAGATCGGGGTGAGCCCCTGCCGCGACGCCTGCCCGGCCGGGCAACGGGCCCAGGGGTACATCGCGCACATCCGTCAGGGGGATTACAAGGCCGCTTTTCGGACCATCAAGCTCGACAACCCCTTCCCGGGCATCTGCGGCCGCATCTGCAACCACCGGTGCGAGGACGCCTGCAACCGAGCCAAGCTCGACGAGGCCCTCGACATCCGGGCCCTGAAGCGCTTCGTCACCGACCACGAGTACGCGAAGCCCTACGAGGCCCCGGAGCCGGCCGAGCGACGGTACGGGGAGCGCATCGCGATCATCGGCGCCGGCCCCTGCGGGCTCTCGGCAGCCAAGGATCTCTGCCTCGAGGGCTACGGGGTCACCGTATTCGAGGCCCTGCCGGTGGCGGGAGGCATGCTGCGGGTAGGGGTGCCCCAGTACCGCCTGCCCACCGAGGTGATCGACCGCGAGGTCCAGGAGATCGTGGACTTTGGGGTGGAGCTCCGGCTCGACTCGCCGGTGGAGAACGTGGACGAGCTCTTCGCCCAGGGCTACGCGGCGGTCCTGATCGCGGTGGGCGCCCACGAGGGCATCCGGCTCCCCATCGAGGGGGCGGACCTGCCCGGCGTGCTCACGAACACCTCGTTCCTGCGCGACGTGCGGCTGGGCCAGCCCCCGGAGCTCGGAGAGAAGGTCGTCGTCATCGGCGCGGGCGACGTGGCCATGGACTGCGCACGCACCTCGGTGCGGCTCGGCCGCCACGTGGCGGTGCACTACCGCCGCAGCCGAGAGGAGGCCCCTGCCGACCCCCTCGAGATCGAGCACGCCCTGGAGGAGGGGGTGGACTTCCACTGGCTCTCGAATCCCCTGGAGGTGCTGGCAGGCCCGGACGGGCGCGTGCGGGGGCTCAGGCTCCAGCGCATGCAGCTCGGCGCGCCCGACGAGAAGGGGCGGCTCCGGCCGGTCCCGGTGGAGGGCTCCGAGTACGAGATCCCGTGCGACAACGTCATCTTCTCGGTGGGGCAGAGGGCAGGTCTCGCGTTCCTGCCGGCGGACGCCGGCGTGGCCATCGGCGGGGACAGCACCGTCACCGTGGACCCCGAGACCTTCGCGACGTCGCGGCCGGGCCTGTTTGCGGCGGGGGACAGCACGACCGGCACGGCCTTCCTGATCGACGCGGTGGCTTCCGGGCACAAGGCCGCCCGGGGCATCCACGCCCACCTGCGCGGAGAGCCCCTGCGTCGAACTGCCAAGGAACGCCTGCCGATCGCCGACATCCCCCGGGAGACCTTGCTCGCCCGGGCCGACCAGGGGGAGCTCCGGCGGGAAGTTCGCCTCCACGTGCGAAACCTGGACGCGGTCGAGCGCCGCGGGAGCTTCGACGAAGTGGCGCTGGGGTACACCGAGGCCGAGGCGCGGCACGAGGCAGAACGCTGCCTCTCCTGCGGGGTGTGCTCCGAGTGCTACGCCTGCGTCGAGGCATGCAAGGCCGGCGCGGTGGTCCACGAAGAGCTGGAGCGCGACGAGCTGCTCAACGTGGGGGCCGTCGTTCTTGCGCCCGGTTACGAGCTCTATGACGCCCGCCTGAGTCAGGAGTACGGGCTCGGCCGCTACCCGAACGTGGTCACGGCCATGCAGTTCGAGCGCATGCTCTCGGCCTCGGGCCCCACCCACGGCCACGTGAAGCGGCCGGGGGACGGGTCGGTCCCGAAGCGGATCGCGTTTCTGCAGTGTGTGGGGAGCCGGGACCAGAATCACGACTACTGCTCCAGCGTGTGCTGCATGTACGCGGCCAAGGAAGCGATCATGGCCGTGGAGCACGAGCCGGGCACCGAGGTGACCGTCTTCTTCATGGACACCCGGTCGTTCTCGAAGGGCTACGACGAGTACTACCGCCGGGCCCGCGAGCGCTACGGCATCCGCTACGAGCGGTGCCGGATCTCCCGGCTCACCGAGGACCCGGCCACCGGGAACCTCGGGGTTCGCTTCGTTCAAGGCGGAAAGCTCCGCCAGGAGGACTTCGACCTGGTGGTCCTCTCGGTGGGCATGGAGGTGGCCCCCTCGGTCCGCGAACTCGGGGGCCGCCTGGGGATCGACCTCGACGAGTACGGGTTTTGCCACACCACGCTCTTCAATCCCCTGGAGTCCAGCCGCCGCGGGATCTTCGTGGCCGGCCCCTTCCGAGAGCCGAAGGACATTCCGGAGACGGTAGTGGAGGCGAG
>CAZYJP010000114.1:0-6746 GCA_964647795.1 uncultured Thermodesulfobacteriota bacterium | reverse complement strand
GCTACCTCCTTTAATAATCTATTCCAAGGTGTTTTTCCCGGTCCACCCCCGCCGTCACGGCAAGAGCACGAAGCCCGACAAAGGCGAGCGCTGGGCGGGCCGGCAGGGACGCATGGACGCTGGATGCGGGACGCCAGAGGCCGCGGAGAACCGGTAGTGGCTCCAACGTCCCGCGCTCGAGCCCTCGCCTCGTCCAGAGGCGCGGGAAACCGCGGAAAGCGCCCACTGAGTTTCTGGAAGAGCCCTGTGATGGGTGCCGCCAGGCACTTCTCGGTCCCTCAATCTTCGATGTCGTAATCTTCGAGATCGACCTCCCGCGCCCGGAACCGCTCGAACTGGGGAGGCCTGGGATGCGGGGCCGTCGCATCGAGGCCAATCTTGCAGCCAACCCCCCCGTCTGTAACCGGGTTCAATTCGTGGCCGCGCGCGCCGGGGATGAGAATCACGTCCCGGTCCGGACGAAGCCGGGTCGCAACCGCCCACTCCACGTCCACGGGGTCATAGATGTCCACGTCCTCCTCCACCACCGTCACCTGCTTCAGGGGTGGAAACGCCGCGAAGGTCGCCAGAATCGCGTTGCGCTGCAGACCCTCGAGCGTCTTTCGAATCTGGACCACTGCGTGGTAAAAGCCGCACCCTCCGTAGGTGAGAGATACGGCCTTCACCCCCGGCACTTGGCGCGAGACCTGGCGGAAGATACTCGCCTCGGCCATCAGGCCCACCGCATTGTGCACCTCGCGGCCCGGGATGATGGTGTGCCAGAGGGGCTCTCGGCGTCGGGTCATACCGGTAATCCGCACGACCCACCGGTCGTCCCGTTGCGCGTAGTAGCCCGTCACCTCGGCCGCGGGCCCCTCCGGCTCCCGCACCTGGGGCAGGATCTCCCCTTCCAGCACAAACTGGGCCCTGGCAATGGCCTCCGCGTCCACGGTCTTTGCCCGAACGAGCCGCAGGGGTTCCCCGAGGAGGTGGCTCGCGATACCCAACTCGTCGGTGTCGATGGGCGCTGCGCTCGCCGGCACCACGGAAGCGATGTGCACCGCCGGGTCGACTCCCACGTTGATGGTGATCGGAAGCGGCTCCCCCCGGGCTTCGGCGCGCTCGTAGTAGTCGCGTAGGTGTCGACCCAAATCCATGAGACCGGTCATTCGGTCCGGCCCGGTAACCATGAGCCTCATGATGGAGGCGTTGCGTACCCCCGTGTCGGGGTCTCGGGCCACGACCACGCCCGCGGTGAGGTAGGGACCTCCCTCGCCCGTGCCCACCTGAGGAATGGGCAGCGTCCTGAGGTCCCAGTTGCGTTCGACCACCTCCTGGACCGGTGCCTCTTCCACGACCACCGGGTGGAGGGGCGAGCCCTGCCACTCGGCTACCGCGTCGGCCAGATGGAGCGGGAGCGAGGTCTCCTCGACTCCGAAGACCGCCGCGAGCACGCTGCGGTTCCAGTAGAGGCCCGCGAGGACCGGAAAAGGGCTCCTCCCCACACGCTCGAACAGCAAGGCCTTCCCCCCGTGAAAGCGCAAGGCGACGCCGCCCAGCTCGAGAAACGGGTCCACCGCCGATTTGACCCGCACGAGTTGGCCCTTTTCGGACAAGAACCGCAGCACGCCCTGCAGGTCCCCGAGGTTCCGCCGTTCCAGATTTCCGCACAGCGCCCGCCGTGCGGCGGAACCTGCCCGAACCTTTCCTCCCTTGGAACCGGATACCGACTTCTTCGACATGGCCACGATCCTCCTCCCCTCACATGAGCGTCCGGGGCAGGAACAGCACCAGGCCCGGAAACGCGATCATGAGCGCGATGCAAACAGTGTACGCCAGCAAAAAGAAGGTCACGCCCTTGAAGATCGTCTCGATCGGGACATCCGGTGCCAGTCCGCTCACGATATAGACGTTCACTCCCACCGGCGGGGTGATCGCCCCCATGGTGGTCACGATGGTCAGAAGAACCGTGTACCAGATCGGGTCGAACCCGAGCGCCTCGGCCACCGGGTAGAAGATGGGGATGGTCACCACGAGGAAACCGAGGGCATCCATCAGGCAGCCGCCGACCAGGTATACGAGGAGCACCACGAGCAGGATCGCCTCGCGGGGGATGGGGAGGCCCGAGGCCCAGTCTGCCAGTTCGAACGGCAGCCGGGTGATCGTCAGGTACCGCCCGAAAAGTACCGCGCCGGTGATCAGCAGGACGACCATCGACGAGATCCGGACGCTCTCGCCCACCGACTGGACCAGCCCGCGGACGGACAGCTTGCGGCGGACCGCGCCGATCACCAGCGCGCCGAATGCGCCGGCGGCGCCCGCCTCGGTGGGGGTGAACCAGCCGGCGTAGAGCCCGCCGATCACCAGTGCGAAGAGTAACAGGGCCTCCCCAACCCCTGCCAGGGAGCGGATCTTCTCCCGGAGCGAGATCTGAGGTCCCGGCGGTCCCAGAGCCGGATTCCGCAGACACATCAAGAACACGGTGCCGAGAAACAGGGCGGTCAAGAGCAACCCGGGCACGATGGCCGCTAGGAACAGTTGGGTGATGGACTGTTCCGTCTGCACTGCAATGACGATGAGCACGACGCTCGGCGGGATCACGACTCCCAGGGTACCGCCGACGGCGACGCTTCCCGTGGAGAGTGCGCGGTCGTACTTGTAGCGCCGCATCTCGGGCAAGGCGATCGTCCCCATGGTCGCCGAGGTCGCCGAATTCGAGCCGCAGATGGCCGAAAACCCCATGCTGGCGAGAATCGTGGTACCCGCCAGCCCGCCGGGGAGGCGGCCAACCCACTTGTACGAGGCCTGGTAGAGCCGCTCCGTCATGCCGGCCCTATAGGCCAGCTGTCCCATCAGGACGAACAGCGGAATGACGCTCAACCCGTAGGACGCAAACTGTTCCCACACGTTGGTGGCGAGCATGTGTAGGGAGGCCTCGCTGGACATGAGGTAGGTGTTGCCGAGGATCCCCGCGAGGAGCATGGCGAAGGAGACAGGCATGCGCAACGCCATGAACAGGAACATGACGGCCATGCCGACGGCGGCCGCGGTGGTCGGACTCATCTCACTTCATCCCGTCCCGCCGCAGTGGCGCGGCTCCGGTGACGGCATCCCGGCCACGGAAGGCACGGAGGAGAGATTCCCAGAAGTCCGCCAGGAGGGCGAGCGCGAGCCCGGCACACCCCAGGGCCACGACATAGACCCAAGGGTAGACGATGACTCGGAGGGTCTCCGAGAGGGAACCCACCTCCCTCAGGGTTCCCGCGTACTTGAAGACGCGCCACGCCACGACCGCGAAGAGACCGGTGCCCAGCAGCGTCATGAGCCCTTGAATGAGGGCCCGGGGCCGAGCGGCGAGGCGCACGACGAACAGGTCGATGGATACGTGCCCGCGGTGGTGCTGTGTGTAGCCCAGGGCGAGGGCGGTACACATGGCGGCCAACCAGCCGATCACCTCGTAGGACCCGGCCAGCGGGCGACCCAAGGATCGCAGGACCATGTCGGCCACGGTCGCGACCATCATGGCCACCAGCCCCGCCCCGGCCACACAACCTAGCGCCCGATTGAACAACGCGATCACCCGCCCCAGGCTGCGCATGGTCCTCTCCTGCCCTTTGTTCCGCGGAAGGCGAGTCGGGCGAGGGGCGGGCACCGCTGCTGCGGACACCCGCCCCTCGTAGAGTCCTACGGATACTGCTTGGCGAATTGGTCCCGAAGTTCCCGCAGCCGGGACAGGTACTCCTGTGCCGGCAGCCCCTTGGCTGACATGTCCTTCACCCATTGATCGACCATCGGCTGCAGGCGTTCATCCCACTTGGCCATTTCCGCCGCCGGGATCTCCAGGACCTGTAGCTTGTGCTCCTTCTGGGCCCACTCCAGCGCCCCGCCTACGTTCTCCTGGTCGTGGTACTGACCCGTCCACACGGCCATCTCCGGTCCCAGGTCGTCGATGACCTTCCGGACCTCGGCCGGCAGCCTCTCCCACTTCTTCTTCTCCATGACCGCCGCGAAGGTCACGACGACGGTGGGGTAGTCGGCCACGTAGCGAAGCATCTCCGCCAGTTTGAAGTCCTGCAGGACCTCACGGGACGTCATGGTTCCGTCGATGACCCCCGTCTGGACGGCCTGGGGCACCTCGGGCATCGGCATGCCCACCGGCGCGGCACCCAGGGCTTCGAGCACCGGCACGCCGGTCCCCGCCGCCCGAAGCTTCATCCCCTTGAGATCCTCCAGGTTGCGCACCGGCTTCCTCGACTGGATATACCCGGGCTCGGTGGTGAACATGGCGATGATCTTGTAGTCGGCGTACTCAGCCGGCTGAAACTCCTTGGTCAGTTCCCATAGCGTCAGGCTCGCCACCGTGGCGTTGGGAAACCCGACCGGAAGGGAGACACCCGAGGTGAGGGGAAAACGACCCGGGTCATAGGACGGCGCGCCGAGCCCGATATCGGCGATCCCCTTCAGGACCCCGTCGTAGATCTCCCGAGCACCGAGCAGGGTGCTACCCGGAAAGGTCTGCACCGAGACCTTCCCGCCGGTCCGCTTTGCGAGTTCCTCGGCCCAGTGATCCATCTGTCGCCCCGGAAAGGTCTTCGCCGGGGCAAAAAAAGCATAGGTGAGCCGGACCGACTCAGCCGCGGCTGGGGAACCGCTCCAGACCAGGGCCAGGGCGATCAGGGTCAAGGAGAGACGGCGGTAGCGTTTTGACGCCATGGGATTCACCTCCCGTTCGAGGGCTCGGGCGGGGCGCCCGAGGCCCGGTTGCAGGACACGCGTGACCCGGGGGCACACGACCCGTCAGGACCTCTCGATCCCGCCGGTGAAGCGCAGGACTCGCGATGCATCATACAGGCGGAGGAGCTCGAGAAAACCCTGGTAGCGGCTCCGGAAGAGGGCCGGCAGGTCCACACCGTCATAGCTGTAGAACCCTTGGCCAGACCTCGGGCCCACCTCTCCTCGGGCCATCTTCTCGGCGACCAGCCGCGGCGGCCGCAGGTGGTCCTGATGGAGGGCCGCGTGGAGGTACGTGCCGGCGTGGGCCAGGATGTCGACGCCGCCCAGGTCGATGAATTCCACGAGGCCGAGCACCGCCAGGCGGAACCCGAAGCCGGCCTTGATCGCCGTGTCGATCTCCTCGGCCGTCGCCACCCCCTCCTCCAGGATCCGGAGCGCTTCGTTCATCGCAGCCACCTGGATGCGTGGGACGATGAATCCCGGGCTGCTCCGAAGGGTTACCGGAATCTTCCCGATCGCGCGCAGGAAGTCGGCGGCGCGCTGCCGCGCTGCAGGGGCGGTCCGCGCTCCGGCGGCAACCTCCACCAGTGGGATCAGGAACGCCGGGTTCAGCCAATGGGCGATCACCACGCGCTCCGCCCTGGGGTGGATCTCCTCGAAAACCCGGAGGTCGAACGTGGAGGTGGCGGAAGCCAGGACCGCGTCGTCCCCGACGAACCGGCCCACCTCGGAGTAGAAAGGCCGCTTGGCCTCGAGCCTCTCGGGAAGCGCCTCGAACAGGAGCTCGCAGGCGCCCAAATCCCCCCGGAGGCCGTGCACCAGGGAGAGGTCGGAAAGCAGGTCGGCGGGATTCCCCTCAAGGGCGCCCAGTTCCCCGAGCAAACCGAGGTTGGCCGCAATCTCGGCTCGGGCGCGTTCCAGGGAGGCCCCCTCCCCTTCCTCACCCCGCTCCTTCACATCCACGAGGACTACCCGGTAACCTTGCCCGACCATCAGTACCGCCGTGGCGATCCCGATGCCCATGCGCCCCGGCCCCACCACTGCCACCGTCTTCACGGCCATCGGCGTCCTCTCCCCGGGGTCGAGTCCTCGAACTCCGTCCGGCCCCCGCTCACTCCAATCCGTTCTCCAGCAAGGCCGAGAGCTCCTGAATCGTCAGCCCGTCGAGCCCGAGGGACGCCAGGGTGCGCCCCGTCCGCCGCAAATCCTCGCCGAGGATCGTCCCCGCCAGGGTCAGCAGTGCATCCATGATCGGCGTGTTCACCCCGCACAGATCGCCGACCGAGGCCAACAGCGCCAGGTTGCACTTGGTGTCCTCCACGATGTAGCGGTGCCCGTACCCCAGGGCTTCCCGCCACTGCTCGCTCTTCACCAGTTCGGTGTGGCCCCGCCGACCATACATCCACTCTGCGTCCCCGCTGGGATCGTAGTGGTCCCTCATGGGATAGTGGTGGGAGGTGAACCCCAGGACCCGGCGCAGGCCGATCCGCTCTTCGTCGTGGGCCAGGATCACCCTCTTCACCGACGGCGTGGTCCCTTCGTTGTGGATGTCCCAGGAAGGGAAATGCTCGATCGCCCCGGTGTTGAGGAGCACCAACACCGAGTGGATGATGGGTCCCACGTTGAGCAGCGCCACCGACAGGGCGTTCTCCACCGGGTGCGCCGCGGGATATACCCGGCGCACCAAGGCAAGCGCCGGGTCGCGCTTCCGGGCCGGGAAGACGCCGATGGGCAGGTGTACGGCGAGTCCGGCGACCTGAACTTCGGTCGCGGCGACCTTGCGGGTGAGGTACGGCAGAGTCCCGGGCTCGGCGAACGTCAGGGACTTCGGGCCCCCGCCCTCCAGCACCACCCTCGCGAAGAGATAGGCCCCGAGCGAACCGGGCGAGAGGAAGAGCAGCTGACCCGCTTCCAGGTGCGGCGCCAAGGCCCGGGCGCGCAACTCCTGCGTGGTGGCCGGGTCGGTACAGCAGACGAGATTGGCTCCGCGCACCGCTTCGGCGGGGTCCT
Organism: uncultured Thermodesulfobacteriota bacterium; assembly: GCA_964647795.1. Taxonomy (GTDB): domain Bacteria; phylum Desulfobacterota; class Deferrisomatia; order Deferrisomatales; family JACRMM01; genus JBFLZB01. The sequence continues at coordinate 23 of CAZYJP010000114.1, read as the reverse complement.
CAGTCACCCGCTCCAGGCGACCC
>CAZYJP010000113.1:0-6748 GCA_964647795.1 uncultured Thermodesulfobacteriota bacterium | reverse complement strand
TCCACTTCGGCCACCAGACCCACCGGTGGAACCCCAAGATGAAGCGCTTCATCTTCACGGAGCGCAACGGGATCCACATCGTGGACCTGTCCCAGACCGTCAAGCTCTTTCGTTCCGCCTACGAGGTCGTCCGGGAGGCGGCTGCCCGAGGGGGGCGCGTCCTCTTCGTGGGCACCAAGCGCCAGGCGGCGGACATCATCCAGGAAGAGGCGAACCGCTGCGGCGAGTACTTCGTCAATCACCGCTGGCTCGGCGGCACCCTGACCAACTTCCAGACCATCAAGCGCAGCATCGAGCGGTACCGGGAGATGGAGCGTATCCTGAGCGACGGCACGGTGGATCTGTTGCCCAAGAAGGAGGGGCTCAAGATCCAGCGCGAGAAGGCCAAGGCAGAGCGAGCGTTGGGCGGCATCAAGGACATGAAGAACCTGCCGAAAGTCGTCTTCATCATCGACCCCGCCCGCGAGGACATCGCGGTGCGCGAGGCGAACCGCCTGGGAATCCCGATCGTGGCGATCGCCGACACCAACTGCGATCCGGAGTTGATCGACTACCCCATCCCCGGCAACGACGACGCCATCCGCTCCATCAAGCTCTTCAGCTCCAAGGTGGCCGACGCCATCCTCGAGGGCAAGGGGCGACAGCAGGAGTTCTTCGCCCAGGAGGACGAGGGCGAGGCCGCCCTGGTGGAGAGCGCCGGGCCCGAGGTGGCGGAGGAGTTCGAGGTGGAAGAGGGCGCTTAGCAGGCTGCTGAAAGAGCAGCCTGCGTGCGTCCCATGGATGGGGCGCCGAATCGCGGCGCTTGAAAAGCGTAGTGATTCGTGAGGGTTCGAAGGGGCCGTCCCCAACCCCGGTGGGAAGCCGGGGTCCGGAAGTCCCTGGTCCTGGTTTCCGGCCCTTGCAGGAACCACGGTCGAAGGAGCGCGGGCGCGCGGTCCCATGTGCCGGCTCTATTGTCCTTTTCTGACAGTTTTCGCGAGGATATGACCCCATGACGATCACGGCGAGTGCGGTGAAAGAGCTCCGGGAGCAGACCGGGGCGGGCATGATGGACTGCAAGAAGGCTCTCCAGGAGGCAGGCGGAGACCTGGCCAAGGCGGCGGAGTTCCTGCGAAAGAAGGGACTCGCGGATGCCGCGAAGAAGGCGAGCCGGATCGCCTCCGAGGGATTGGTCCACTCCTACATCCACGGGGGCGGCAGGATCGGCGTCCTGATCGAGGTCAACTGCGAGACGGACTTCGTGGCCCGCACCGACGAGTTTCGCGAGTTCGTGAACAACCTGGCCCTCCACATCGCTGCGTCGAACCCGCGCTGGTTGGACCGCGACGCCGTGCCGGAGGCCGACCTGGAGCGCGAGCGCGCGTTCCTCAGCGAACAGGCCGCCGAGTCCGGCAAGCCCCCGCAGGTGGTGGAGAAGATGGTACAGGGGCGGATCGACAAGTTCCTCAAGGAAAACTGCCTGCTGCAGCAGCCCTACGTGAAGGACCCGGACCTGACCGTGGAGGCTTACGTGAAGCAGAGGATCTCGACGGTGGGCGAGAACATCCGGGTGCGGCGCTACGTCCGGTACGAGCTGGGTGAGGGGCTGGAGAAGCGCTCCGGCGATTTTGCCGCAGAGGTCGCCGCGCAGGTCCAGGGCGCGTGACCGTGGGCCCGGTCCACCCGGCCTACCGGAGGGTGCTCCTGAAGTTCTCGGGAGAGGCCCTCATGGGCTCCCAGGGGTTTGGGATCGCCCCGGACGTGGTCGAGCGCATCGCGTCCGAGGTGGTCGAGGTCCGCGACCTCGGGGTGCAGGTGGCGCTGGTCATCGGGGGCGGCAACATCTTCCGGGGCTTGAACGCCTCGGTGCGGGGCATGGACCGGGCTACCGCCGACTACATGGGAATGCTCGCCACGGTCATCAACAGCCTGGCGCTCCAGGACAGCCTGGAGCGGCGGGGCGCCGTGACCCGGGTCATGTCGGCCATCACGATGCAGCAGGTGGCCGAGCCCTACATCCGCCGCCGGGCGATCCGTCACCTGGAGAAGGGGCGGATCGTGATCTTCGGGGCGGGCACCGGCAACCCCTACTTCAGCACCGACACGGCCGCGAGTCTTCGGGCCATGGAGATCGGCGCTGAGGCGATCCTCAAGGGCACCAAGGTGGACGGGGTGTACGATAAGGACCCGGTGCACCACGCCGATGCCGTCCGCTTCGGCCAGGTGAGCTACCTCGAGGTCCTGCAGCGAAACCTCAAGGTGATGGACTCCACGGCCATCTCGATGTGCCGGGACAACGGGCTGCCCATCGTGGTGTACGACTTTACGAAGCCGGGCAATACCCGCCGCGTGATCTGCGGCGAGAACATCGGCACGAAGGTAGGAGGTTGAAGCCATGGCCGACACTCCCGACGCAGTCGTCAAGGAGGCGAGGAACGGCATGGAGAAGGCCCTGGAGGCCCTCCAGCGAAACTTCGGCCGGGTCCGCACGGGCCGGGCGAGCCTGAGCCTGGTCGACGGGATCCGGGTGGAGTACTACGGGACTCCCACGCCCCTCAACCAGGTCGGCAGCCTCTCGATCCCCGAGCCCCGGCTCATTGCCATCCAGCCCTGGGACAAGTCCCTGATCCCCGCGATCGAGAGAGCCATCCTCCAGTCCCAGATGGACCTCAACCCGACCAACGACGGGAGCATGGTCCGCATCCCGATCCCCAAGCTCACGGAGGAGCGCCGCAAGGAGCTCGTGAAGGTCGTCAAGGGGATGACGGAAGAGGCAAAGGTCGCCGTCCGCAACGTCCGGCGCGACTGCAACGCGCAGCTCGATCTCCTCCAGAAGGAGGAGTCGCTGCCCGAGGACGGGATCAGGCGCACCAAGGACGAGGTCCAGAAGATCACGGACCAGTACGTGCAGAAGGCGGACGAGCTCTTGAAAAAGAAAGAGGCCGAGATCCTCGAGGTCTGAGTCCCTCGGCGATCTCCCCCCGATGTCCTCCCCCCGTACTCCCCCATCCCCGGCCGTGCCCCGGCACGTGGCCCTCATCATGGACGGCAACGGCCGCTGGGCCCGGGAGCGGGGCTGGAGCCGGATCCGGGGGCACCGGGAGGGGATCGAGGCCGTCCGCGCCGTGGTGCGTGCCGCCCGGGAGAGCGGCGTACGCTACCTCACGCTGTATGCCTTCTCGTCCGAGAACTGGCGGCGGCCTCCGGGGGAAGTCCGGGCCATCATGGGCCTGTTGCGCCGCTTCCTTCGGGCCGAGGTGCCCGAGCTCAGGGCTCGGGACGTGCGGGTGCGATCGATCGGCGAGGTGGAGCGCCTGCCGGCGGCGAGTCGGGAGGCCCTGCGGTGGGCCGAGGAGGAGACCCGGGAGTGCTCCGGGCTGGACCTGGTCCTGGCGCTCTCCTACGGGGGCCGCAGCGAGATCCTGCGGGCGGTGCGGGGTCTGCTGGCTGACCGGGCAGATCCGGAAACGGTGGACGAGCGTTCCTTCCGCCGGCGCCTCTATGCTCCCGACCTCCCCGACCCGGACCTGCTCATCCGGACCAGCGGGGAGGTGCGCGTGTCGAACTTCCTGCTCTGGCAAATTGCCTACACAGAGATCTACGTCACCGACGCCCTGTGGCCGGACTTCCGCGAGGGCGCGTTTCGCGCGGCCCTGGAGGACTTCTCCCGTCGGGAGCGGAGATTCGGCCTCACCACCGAGCAACTGCACGGAGCACGCCCGTGACCGACCGCGTCAAGACGGCCCTCGTTCTCGGCCCCGTATTCCTCGCCGTGCTCCTCCTGGGTGGAGAGGGCGTGTTCGGAATCGTCGTGGCGCTCGTCGCCGGGGCCGGGACGTGGGAAGCCCGACGCCTTGCCGCCCCCGACGGAAACCCGCTGGAAGAGGCCTTCGTGGCCGGGTGGGCCGGGGTGATCGCCCTGGGTTTCCTGTCCCGCTCGGCGGCGCTCCCCGGCGCGCTCCTCGCCCTGGGGGTCCTCGTGTACCTGGGTGCGTGGGTCTTCGGCCCGGGCCCGGGGCCCGACACCCTGCGTCGCTGGGGTGCGGCAGCGGGGGCCTGGCTCCTCGTGGCGTTCTTCCTGGGGCACGCGGTCTGGGTTCGGGGCCACGGCATCTCCCCGGTGCTCTTCGTCCTGGGCGTGGTGTGGGCGGGGGACATCGCCGCGTACTACACCGGCAGAGCGTTCGGCTCCTCGCCTCTGGCGCCGGCGGTGAGCCCCAAGAAGACCCTCGAGGGCTCCGCAGGGGGCCTCGTCGCGTCCGCCGCCGTGGCCGGCGCCCTCACGGTGCTCCTTCCGGTCCCCCACTCCCTGGCGGGCGGGTTCCTCCTGGGGGTCGCGCTCAACCTGGTGGCCCAGGCAGGCGACCTCCTGGAATCCCTCCTCAAGCGCTGTGCCGGCGTCAAGGACTCCGGGGTCCTCTTCCCCGGGCACGGGGGGGTCCTGGACCGCGTGGACGCCTTCCTCCCCACCTTACCCCTCTACGCGGCCATCCTGGCCCTGGGGGGCTGAGAGCCTGTGAAGGGTCTTTCGCTCATCGGCTCCACGGGCTCCATCGGGGAGAGCACCCTCGACGTGGTCGGGCGGTTCCCCGACCGGTTTCGGGTGCGTTCTCTCGCCGCCGGGAGCAGCCGCCTCGAGCGCCTCGCCCGGCAGGTGCGGGAGACGGGCGCCGGGGTCGTCTCCGTTCCAACCGAGGATGACGCCCGGCGGCTTCGCGATCTTCTGGGAGGGCGGGCGGAGGTCCTCTGGGGTGCGGAGGGGCTGGTACGGGTGGTCTCCGCCCCGGGCGTGGACCTGGTGGTCTCGGCCATCGTGGGAGCGGCGGGCCTGCTCCCCACCTACGCCGCGGTCCTGGAAGGCGTGGACGTGGCCGTGGCCAACAAGGAGACCCTCGTGGCGGCCGGCGAGTTGGTGGTCGAGGCCGCCCGGCGGAGCGGCTCCCGGCTGCTTCCGGTGGACAGCGAGCACTCCGCGCTGTTCCAGGCGCTGGAAGGCAGGGGCACCGGGGACGTCCGCCGGCTCATCCTGACGGCGTCGGGCGGGCCTTTTCGGGGGTGGAGCCCGGGCAGCCTGGAGAAGGTCCGCGTGGCGGACGCCCTGAACCACCCCCGGTGGTCCATGGGTCCGAAGATCACCGTGGACTCCGCGACCCTGATGAACAAGGGTCTCGAGGTCATCGAGGCCCACTGGCTCTTCGGCGTCCCTGCGGACCGGATCGATGTTACCCTCCATCCCCAGAGCGTCGTGCACTCCCTGGTGGAGTTCATCGACGGCTCCATGCTGGCCCAACTGGGGGTTCCCGACATGAGAGGGCCCATCGCCTACGCCCTCCACTACCCGGAGCGTCTGCCCCTTCCCGATCTCTCGCTGGATCTCTGGGAGGCCGGGCCCCTCACCTTCGAACCGCCCGACCGGGAGACCTTTCCTTGTCTGGACCTGGCCTACGCGGCCCTTCGGGCCGGGGGCACGGCGCCCGCCGTCCTGTCCGGCGCCAACGAGGCAGCCGTCGAGGCCTTTCTCGGGGGTCGGCTCTCGCTCCCCGGGATCTCCCGCGCCGTCGATGCGGCCCTGCAGGCCCACCCAACCCGCTCCCTCGACTCGGTCCACACCGCCATCGAGGTGGACCGCTGGGCCCGGGACTTCACCCGGGACTGGATTGCCGCGAGGGACGCCAGGAGCGCACCCTGATGTCGTTCTTCCACTTCACCGTACCGTTTCTCGTCCTGCTGGGCATCCTGATCTTCGTCCACGAGCTGGGGCACTTCCTGGTCGCCAAGCGCCTCGGGATCCGGGTGCTCAAGTTCTCCCTCGGGTTCGGGCCCACCATCGTCGGGACGAAACGGGGGGAAACCGAGTACGTCCTCTCGGCCATCCCCCTGGGCGGGTACGTGAAGCTCTACGGCGAGGACCCCGACGAGGAACTCCCCCCCGGGGAGAGCCGGGTGAGCTTCAGCGCCCGCCCGGTGTCCCACCGCCTGGCCACCGTCGCCGCCGGCCCGTTTATGAACTTTGCGCTCGCGGTCGTCGTCTTCGGGCTGCTGAGTCTGTTCGGCACTCCCATCCTCCAGGCGGTGGTGGGCGAAGTCTCGCCCGACATGCCCGCCGCGGCCGCCGGCCTGCAGCCGGGGGACCGCGTGGTGGTCGTGGACGGCACGCCGGTGCGCTCCTGGGAGGAGATGGCCGAGGCCATCGCGGGCTCGGGCGGAGCGGAGATCACCCTGGGGCTCGAACGGGAGGGGCAGTCCCTTACCGTCTCGGTGGCGCCCACCCGGCGGACCTCCCGGAACCTCCTCGGGGAGGTCGTGGACCGGCCCATGATCGGCGTCGCCCCGGCGGGGGAGATCGAGATCCGCCGCCACCCCTTCTGGGCGGCGCCCTGGGTGGGGTTGAGGGAGACCGCCCGCTGGACCTCCCTCACCGTCGAGGTCCTGGCGAAGATGGTCGTCGGCCGGGTGAGCCCCCGAAACCTGGGGGGACCCATCGCCATCGCCCAGATGGCGGGGGAGACGGCCCGGGCCGGGTTCGTGAGCTTTCTCTTCCTCGTCGCCGTGCTCTCGGTGAACCTGGCCGTGCTGAACCTGCTTCCCATCCCGATCCTCGACGGCGGCCACGTCCTGTTCTTCTGCATCGAGGCTTTGAGGGGGAAGCCGGTGAGCATCCGCAACCGGGAGGTCGCGCAGCAGGTGGGGCTGATGATCCTCCTCATGCTCATGGCCTACGTGACCTACAACGACGTGGCGCGCCTCGTCACCGGATGAAGCCGCTTCT
>CAZYJP010000112.1:0-6749 GCA_964647795.1 uncultured Thermodesulfobacteriota bacterium | reverse complement strand
TGGCCCATGAAGTGTTCGGCGAAGGGGGTTCGGGCGGCGGCCTCCAGGGCCGCCTGGTAGAGCCGGGACGCCGGAACCCCGGGCCGGGCAGCCTGCACGACCGCCCGCTCCACGGCCAGGGCGGCCTCATGGGCCCCGGCGAAGGGCTCCTCGAGGTCTCCCAGACAGAAGATCCGGGTCTGGTCCGAGAGGTAGCCGGCGCAGTTGCCGACCAGGTCCACCACCACCGGGTCCCCTCGCCGGATGGGGCGGCGGCTCGCGCCCTGGGGCAGTGCCGGTGCGACCCCGAGCCCCCCGGTGGGGGCGTCCAGGAAGGAAGGGGTTGCCGCGGCGGCTCCGGCCATGACGTGCCCGTAGAAGATCTCCTGGTTGAACCCCCTCATGCGCACGAGGCCGCCGTGGCCGCGCAAACGCAACTCGCACTCGAGGCGGGCGGCGAGCTCGATCTCGGAGACGCCCTCCTCGAGATACCGGGGAACCAACTCCACCGCCGCCGCCACGGTGCGCGCGGCCTCGCGGATGCGTGCCACTTCCCAGGGGCTCTTGACTGCTCGGGTGCGCTGGATCGCACCGGAGGCGTCCCGCAGCTCCGCCCCCGGCAACAGCGCCCGCAGGCGGTCCAGCTGCCCTACCGGGAGGACGTCCTCCTCTACCCCGAGGGGAGACGGCCACTCCCCGAGGGACTCCCGGATCCGGCCGGCCAGATCCCGCACGCTCCCCAGGGCCTGCACCGGCAGCGGGCTCTCCTCTGCCGCCCGTTCCGAGTCCCGCCGTACCAGCACCAAGGGATCGCCATGGGCCGGGACGATCACGTATCCCGCCTGCATGGTCCCGGAAAAATAGTACCGGTCCACGTTCTGCAGCAGGATCGCCCCCGCCAGGCCCTCCTCGGCGAGGTGGCACTGGAAGCGGGCCGCCCGCCCCCGGAGCTCCTGTGCCGTGACCTGGGGAGCCGTCTCCACGTCTCTCACCCCTCCCTCCTCCTCTCGGCCGCGCCCTGCCTCGCCCCCCTTCGAACCCTCACGAATCACTATGATTTCAAGCGCCGCGATTCGGGGCCCCATCCATGGGATGCATGCAGGCTGCTTTTTCAGCAGCCTGCTACCGCCTGTCGCCCTTCCCCTCAGCTCCCGGCCGGGTCCGGCTGCGGAAGCGGATGGTCACGGGCACCCCCTCGAAGCCGAAGGCATCCCGGAGACGCTTGACCAGGAACTTCTCGTAGGACCCGGGGATCCCTTCGGCGTAGCTCGCGAAGGCGGCAAAGCGCGGGGGCGCTGCGGTCACCTGGGTCATGTAATAGATCCGGGTGCGCTTCCCCCCCACCACGGGGGGCGCCAGCTCCCGGAGCGCGGCTTCGAGGAATGCGTTCACCTGGGAGGTGGCGACCCGCTTGACCCACTCGCCGTGCACCCGGTCCACGGCCTCGAACACCTTGGTCACCCGCTGGCCCGTGAGGGCCGAGAGGCTCAGGATGGGCACGTGGCCGTAAGTGCCGAGGCGACCGCGCAGTTCCTTGACTGCGTGGTCGAAGGTCTTGGTGTCCTTGGTCACTGCATCCCACTTGTTGAAGACCAGGACGGCACCCCGCCCCCCCTTCTGGACCAGGTTGAGGATGCGGGCGTCCTGGTCCGTGAACCCCTCCGTGGCGTCCACGAGGACCAGGCAGACGTGGGCCCGCTCGATGGTGCGGATCGCTCGGAGCGCGCTCCACCGCTCGGCGCCGGCCTCCACCCGGGTCTTGCGGCGGATGCCGGCGGTGTCGATCAGCACGTATTCCCGGCCGAAGGCGCGGACCCGCGTGTCGATGGGATCCCGGGTGGTGCCGGCGGCAGGGCTCACGGCCAGCCGATCCTCGCCGAGGATCCGGTTCACGAGGGAGCTCTTCCCCACGTTGGGGCGGCCCAGGACCGCGACCCGCACCGCCTCGTCCTCGGCGTGGGGCCGGGGCTCGCCGGCGGGGATGCGTCCCTCCAGGACCTCCACCAGGTCCTCCACCCCGCGGCCGTGTTCGGCCGAAAGGGGAACCACGTCCGCGAACCCTGCAGCGTGAAACTCCAGGGCAGCCGGCTCGGTGCCCGGGCCGTCCACCTTGTTCGCCACCAAGACCACGTCTTTGGACCGCTGGCGCAGGTAGCGCGCGATATCCCGGTCGGCGGGCAGCAGGCCCTGGCGGGCGTCTGCCACGAACAGAATGAGGTCGGCCTCCTCGACTGCGTACCGGGCCTGCCGGCTCGTGAGGGCCACCAGCTCATCCCCGGTCTCGGTCTCGAGCCCCCCCGTGTCCACCAGATGGAAATGCCGGCGTCCCCACTCCACCTCGGCATAGTGGCGGTCCCGGGTGACCCCGGGCACGTCCTCCACGATCGCCTGGCGCCGACCCACGAGGCGGTTGAACAGGGTGGACTTGCCCACGTTGGGCCGCCCTACGATGGCCACGATCACGGTCCCACCTCGTACCCGTAGCGCCGCAGCCCCCGGGGATCCTTGGTCCAGTTCTTGTCGACGCTCACGTGCAGGTCCAGGAAGACCCGCGTCTCGAGGAGCCCCTCGAGGTCCAGTCGGGCCCGTTGCCCGATGTCCCGGATGAGGCGGCCGCCCTTGCCGATGATGATACCCTTCTGGCTTTCGCGCTCCACGTGGATGGCCGCGTGGATCACGATGACGCCGTTCTCCCGCTCCTCCCACTGGTCCACGGTGACCGCCACGCTGTACGGGATCTCCTCCCCCGTGAGCTCGAAGACCTTCTCGCGGATGAACTCTTGGGCGATGAAGCGCTCACTGCGGTCGCTGAGCATGTCCTCCGGGTAGTACTCCGGGCCTTCGGGAAGCAGGCCTGCCAGGACGTCCAGGAGCCCCTCCACCCCCTCCCCGGTGACCGCGGACAGGCGGTGGCACGAGTGGAACGGCAACAGACCGGCGAAGGCCTCGGTCGCCGCCGTACCCACGTCCACCTTGTTCACCGCCAGGAGCACGGGGACCCGCGCCCCCCGCAGGCGCAGGGCCAACGCCCGGTCGTCGGGCCGAAGCCCCTCGGCCGCATCCGCCAGGAAGACCACGGCATCCACGTCGGGCAGACAGCAGAGGGCCTCGCGGACCATGAACCGGTTGATGAGCTTGTCCCCCTCGTGCACTCCGGGGGTGTCGAAAAACACCATCTGCGTCGAGCCCCGGTTGAGGACCCCGGCCACCCGGTTGCGCGTGGTCTGTGGCTTGGCGCTCGTGATGCTGATCTTCTGACCCAGGAGGCGGTTGAGCAGGGTCGACTTGCCCACGTTGGGTCGCCCCAGCAGGCCGATGAAACCCGAGTGGGTGATGGGCGCAGCGCTCATGGCAGCACGCTCGGGTCGCGCTACCGCATCCCCACTCCGGCACCGGCACCCTCGCGAAGGGGCTCCGTGCGGAAGATGAAGAGGGTCTGGTTCGTCTGGAGGTCCTTCTGGTCCCTGGCCGCGAGAACGACCCGGTTCGAACCCTCCTTGAGGGGGATTTCCATCCGCACCGGGAACGTCTTGCCGCCCTCCCGGTTGCGCTCGTAGAAAATCTTCTTGTCCCCCAGATAGGCGTAGAACTCCTTCACCTCTTCGTCATCCGAGACCAGGAGGTCGAGGACGACCAACTCCTTCTCGGTGCGAAGCGGAGGGGCGGTCTGGAATACCACGACCGGCGGCTTTCGAGCGTCCCGGGCTTGGTAGGGCCGACCCGTCTCGAAGACGAGGGTGTCGGAGAAGAAGCTGCCGTGCTCCCGGTCCGAGAGGCTGACGCCGATCGAGACCTTCCCTTCCTCGTCGGCCTTCACCAGCCGAAACGCCATGGGTGCATCGGCGGCCTTTCCCGGACCCAAGTCCTCGATCCGGTGGCGAGCCGTCTCCAGATAGAGCTGCTCCTTCTCGTCGCCCCGGATGTTCACCTCAAGCGCCGGGCTGTGGGCCTCACCCCGGTTGTGCACCCGGAGGAGGAGGAAGCCCCTCTCCCCCTCCTCCAGGATCCCATCGCGGGACCGGGAGGGGTCGGTGGGGTTCTCGTCCGTCAACTCGTACACGTATGCGAACTCGGGCCGTAGGCCCGCCGCAGTCCGGACTTCCGCCGTGCCCTGGCCTCCGGGGGAGCCGTCCCCCTGCCGCAGGACCAGGCGCACGGTGTCCCAGCGGTCGAACGCCGCCCGGGGCACCGAGATCCGGGCAGACGCCGTCCGCGTCTCCCCCGGCTTCAGGGTTCCGAAGGCGAAGTCCAGGTTCTTGAGCAGGGGGTTGTCGGACTCGGTGCGCCCCCAGACCCGGTGCACCGCAACCGTGCCAGGGTTTCTGACCGAGAGGGAGACCTCTGCCTTCGCACCGGCCTCCAGGCGGAGCTCCGCCGGGGCTTCCACCACCAGTTCCACCCCCGGGACCGGATCGCCGGCCTCCCACCCGACCCCCCGGCCGGCGAGGGCCGCCGCGATCTTCCCGTCCTCCTCCCGCCGCACCTCCTCGAGCACCGGGGTAGCGGCTTCCATGAGAGCGTCCCGCGCCCGGGAGACCTCTGCGGACCGCGTCCGTGAAAGGACCCGCCGGGCCAGGCGGAGGAGGAAGTCTTCCTCCAGCCGGGCGAGCTTCTCCTCCCGGTTCAACTCCGCGAAACTCCGCTCTTCTTCCTCGGCCTTCGGAGCCTCGTGGTAGGGAATCTCTGCCCAGTGCAGGTCTGAAGCGTTCCCCCACTCCCGGAAGGCGTTCTCGAGGTCGGCCTCCTCTACGTGGCTCGGCGGCGGACCCATGCGTACCTTGTCGGGCCCGGTCTGGACCGGGTACACGGAGATGTCGGGCTGCACCCCGATCGACTGGATGGAGATCTCCCCTGGGGTGAGGTACTGCGCGACGGTGAGCTTGAGCGCCCCCCCGTCGGTGAGGGGGTAGAGCTTCTGCACCGAGCCCTTGCCGAAGGTCTTCTGGCCGATCACCAGAGCCCGAGACTCCTTGAGAGCGCCGGTCACAATTTCGGAAGCCGAGGCGCTGCCCTGATTGACGAGCACCACCACGGGCTTTCGGGTGATGAGGCGCCCCGTCTTGGCTTCGGCCCGGGAGTTGGCCTCCTTCTCGGGCCCCCGGGTCGAGACGATCACCCCCGACTCCAGGAACCCGTCGGAGAGCTCGATGGCCTGTTCCAGGAGGCCTCCGGGGTTGTTGCGCAGGTCGAGCACGATGCCTTTGAGGCCGCCGTGGGTCGACTCCGCGTTCTTGACCGCCCTTCCGAGGTCCGCGGTGGTGTCTCTCTGGAAGTTCTTCACCTTCACGTAGAGCACCGGGCCCTCGGGGCCGCCCAGCACGTAGCTCTCCACGCTGTCTACGTGGATGATCTCCCGGGTGAATGGGATCGCCCGGGGCTCGGGCCACTGCTCGCGGGAGACGGTGAGCACCACCTGGGTGCCGGGCTCTCCACGCATCTTGTTGGCGGCCACGTCCACCGGCATGTTGATGGTGGGCTCCCCGTCGATCAGGAGGATCTTGTCCCCGCTGCGCAGCCCGGCCCGGTCGGCCGGGGTCCCCTCGATCGGGGTGATGATGGTCATGTCCCCGTCGCGGATGCCGAAGACGAAACCGATGCCCCCGAAGCTGCCTCGGGTTCCGATCATGAACTCCTTGAAGTGCCTGGGGCTCAAGGCGTTGGAGTGCGGATCGAGCACCCCGAGGGCCCCATTGAGGGCGACATAGTACAGGGCCTGCCGATCCACGCCGGGACGGAGATGGGCGGAGACGAACGGGAGGACCGTGTTGAGCACGTCGGCCGCGGCGCTGAACCGAACGGCCGGCGCCAGGTCGAAGGTTCTCTCCTCGGCGTCCACCCGCACCCGGGCGGTTCCCTTCGCCTCGTCGATGTCGACCAGCACCTCGGGGTACTGGGTCTCCAGTGCGCGCAACGCCCCCTCCACGAGCCCGCGAGGCGACGCCCGCTCGGGCTCCACGTACTTCTTTTCCACGTGGTAGAAGACCTGGTGGACGATCCGAGGAAGCGGGTCTCCCGGGGGCTGAACCGCATTCGGCCCGTTCGGACCGCTCGATCCGGGAAAGGCCTGCACCAGGCCGAAGACTGCGACGGCCAGGACCAGGCCGAGATAGGAGAGTTTCCGCTGCACGACAGGGCCTCCGAATCGGGGATTTCTACGGATTCTACGGTAGCATACCTGGTCGGGAGGCGAAAGGCGAGGCATGGCCCAGGATCCACCGCCATGTGCCCGGGGCCGGGAAGACCTCTGCTGCCGGAGTCAGGCGGGGCCGCCTTCGCCCCCCGCGAGCCGCTCCAGGTACTCCGCCCACTCGATTGGCAGGAGATACCTCTTCCTCGCATTGCACTCCTTGCAGCAGGGCACGACGTTGGACTTTACGGTCTTCCCGCCCCGGATCAGGGGCACTACGTGGTCCATGGTGAGATCGCGGGGGGGAACCGCACGGCCGCAGTAGTGGCAGCGGCCCGAGGACCGACGGCGCTTCCACCAGGGAGACCGGCGCAAGTCCCGAGCCTTGGCCTTCTCCCGGGCAAGGTGCTCTTCGTCCACGGCCGAGCAGAAGAACAGCTCCGGGGATGAGGTATCGGTATCGGCGTCGGTCTCGCTCATGGCGTCTCCGGGTCCGACGGGCCAGGGTCCGGGGTGCTTGCACAGCCATTCTGGGGGAACGGGACCGAAGAGGTCAATCGGTGGCGCTCCCCGGCTTCGGCGCCGGACGCGGGTGGGATCGGCCAGGGGTGCCGGTGGCGGTGGTGCAGGTGAGCTTGGTGCA
>CAZYJP010000111.1:0-6825 GCA_964647795.1 uncultured Thermodesulfobacteriota bacterium | reverse complement strand
GACGAGGCCGTGGTCCCACTTCGCGGCCTCGTCGGCGCCGCGGGAGCCGGTGACTTCCCCTCCACCCCGGCCCCAAGCGCCGCCACGAACGCCGACAGGTCCTCCACCTCCTCCGACGTCAGGAAGGGGAAGGCCGGCATGTCGCCCCCACCCTCCCGGATGAAGGCAGCCACGGTGTCGAGGTCGTTCCCGGAACCAACGAGAGCGGGAAAATCTCCCACTCCCTCCCCGGCGTCGCCATGACAGCCGGCGCAAAGGTCCCGGTAGAGAGCAGCGGGGTCCGCGGCATCCGACGGCGCGGTAGATGCCAGGCCGTAGAGGCCGACCGTCAAGGTGAGTGCCCACCTCCAGCCCGTTCGTGCTGCCATGCCCTTCTCCTCCTCCTAGGCCGATGCCTATGGGTTTTCTCCCCACCGCTCGTGAATGAGAATGCTTCGCAGGAAAGAACCCCGTTCTGTTTTGTCCCCTCGCACCCACCGCGCCTCTTTTCCCGGGAAGGCGGCTGGGCGCGAAGGGCACGGGCCTCGTCGGTCGGAAGAAACCTCCTAGCACACAGAGTTGTCTTCGCCACCACGGCCTCTCCCGTCCCGCTGCAACGAAGCGGTCGCCGGAATTGCGTCAATAGAACCCTGTTATGTGCTCCGGGACATTGACGCAGGTCAAGTGTGCAGGAATCGCAGGAGGACGAGGGACGGGACCGGCAAGTTTCTGGAGGCGAGAGCGAGGCGAAGGCCCCCGGGGCCTGCGGTTCGACGCTCGTGGTGAGCCACCACGGCCCAGCCGGAGGCTCCCCACTGCCGATGCCCGGCAGAACCGGATCGCGCCGGCAACTCGAACTGAGACGGTTCCCGGCTGTCCTGACCGTGATCGGTGTCAACGTCCGAGGGATGGGGATGGGACGAGCCTGGCGTCCGCCTTCAGGGCCAGGCGCCCCAAAACACCCAGCTTGTACTCGTCAAGTCCGCACGGCTAAACTGCCCGAGAGTCGGGCGGTCCGGGTGCCCCGGCCCCGAAGCGGGCATCGAACGGGCTGCGATTGAGGAGCCCCATGTCGAACCCCTTGTTCGTCTTCGTGCTGTACCTCCTGTACGGCCTGGTCTTTTTTGCCATGGGGGTCGCGGTCTTCGCCCGGGACCTTCGCGCCAGCAACCAGGCGATCGCTCGTCCCCTGTGGCTGTTTGCCCTCTTCGCCTTCACCCACGCCTTCCACGAATGGTCCGAGCTCTTCCTCCTGCTCCAGGAACCCTTCGAGGATTCCCAAGTCCTGCTGCGGATCAAGGCCCTGAAGCTCTGGCCGGTCCTTTTCTCCTACTGCTTCCTGCTTCTTTTCGGCATCCTGCTGCTGGCCCGGGTCTACCCCCGGCGGCGCCACCTGTTCCTCCTGGTCCCTCCCGTCCTCTTCGGTTTCCTGGCGGTCGCCGTCTGGGCCGGGAGAGATCAGTTCTCGATCGATTTCCTCCAGTACCACAACCACCGTATCCGCAATATCCTGGGGTTTCCGGGCGGGTTGGCCGCCGGGCTCGGGTTCATGGCCTACGCTGCCACCGTTCGCGGCCTCAGCCGCAGGGGAGCGCGCAACTTCACCTGGGCCGGCGTCTTCACGATCCTGTACGGCATCTTCACGGGGCTGATCCCGTCGCGCACCCCTCTCCCCCTGCTCATCCAGATCGAGGTGGCCCGCGCCCTCACGGCCGCGGGCATCCTGCACTTTCTCATGCGGGGTCTGCACGTCTTCGACGTGGAGCGCCAGGTGGCGGTCGAGGAGCGGCTTCAGCGCTTCGCCGAGTCGGAGAAGACGAACGCCCTGGGAAAGCTCGCCTCGGGCATCGCCCACGAGATCAACAACCCCCTGAGCAACGTCTCCCTGTCGGTGGAGTTGCTGAAACAAGATCTCTCGGCTGTGGAGGGAGTGGAGTCCCTACCGCGGCGCTTCGCCGTCATCGAGCGCAACCTCCGGCGCGCTTCGAAGATCGCCCAGGAGCTTCTTTGCGTTTCGCGCTCCCGAGACGGGGAGGCGGTGGAAGCGGACCTCAACGAGGTCATCCGCGGCACTCTGACGCTGCTCGGGCCGGCCCACGGGGGATGCCCCGTGGAGCTTCACCTCGGGGAGCTGCCGCCGGTCCACATCGTCCCCTGGAAGATCGAGGAGGTCTTCCTGAACCTCCTCATGAACGCCCGGGACGCGGCCCGGCCGGAAGGCCGGGTCGCCATCACCACCGCCGCCGGGAACGGCGAAGTGGTTGCGGAGATCTCCGACAGCGGTCCGGGAGTCGCCCCGGAGCACCTCGGCCGCATCTTCGACCCCTTCTTCACCACCAAGGAGGTCGGGCACGGCACCGGCCTGGGGCTTTCCGTTTCCCGGGGGATCATGGAGCGGCACGGGGGCCGCATCGAGATCAAGGAAACAGGCCCCGGCGGGACGGTCATGGCCGTGGTTTTCCCCCTTCCAGGAGCCGCCCATGGCTAGCGTTCTCGTGGTCGACGACGACACGGACTTGCAGGAGAACGTCCAGGAGATCCTTTCCGGGGCGGGTTTCACCGTAACCCTCGCGAACCGCGCGGAGGAGGCGCTCGAAATCCTCCGGCAACGGGAGTTTGACGTGGTCCTCCTCGACCTGATGATGCCGGGCATGGGGGGCATGGAGGCGCTTCCTCTGATCCGGCGACAGGCGCCCCGGGCGCGGGTCGTGATGATCACGGCCTTCGCCACAGTCCAAAACGCTGTAGAGGCCATGCGCCGAGGAGCCGAGGACTATCTGGTCAAGCCCTTCCGACTCGACGAGCTCACCGTGACCGTGCGGCGCTGCCTTGAGGCCGCTCGGTTCTCGGAATGTGATTCTCTCCTCGATGCCGACAGCACCTTCCACTCCCTGGCGAACCCCATCCGGAGGGACGCCCTGCGTCTCATCCACCGCCACGGTAGCCTACGTTTCATGGAAATCACCCGCCAGATGGGAATCGAAGACCACACCAAGGTGAATTTTCATCTCCGAATCCTCAAGGAGGCGCACCTCGTCTCCCAGGACGAGAGCAGGAAATACTCCCTGACGCCGGAGGGGGCCTCGGTGGCGGCCTGCGTCGAGGCGTTGCTCGGCTCGCCCGACGACTGATCACCGCGAATCCCCTCTCTCGCCTCCGCCGGGGATTCTCCCGTCCCGGAGGCGCGGACTTCCGGGCTTGTCTGCTGCAGCCCGCCCACGGTGCCTCGGGCACGTGCTCAGCAGGGCTCGGCCGTGGGCTAGCAATCCTGTGAGCCAAATTTCACAGAATTGGCGCTCTTGGCAGCTCAACTTATCTGGAACCCAACCTCCGCCCTCCTCTAGGCTTCCTCAAGTTGTTCATGTTCTCGCGGTGTGACTGTCTGCCACAAGACTGCTCAGGAACCCAGGGAGAGCTGCATCGAAACCGCTTCACCAACCGGTAAGGAGAGGAACTGCCGATGAAACAGCAAACTTGGAGAAGAGTCACGACCACGACGGTACTGGCAGTAGCTGTAGCCCTCGCAGGAGGGCTGGGCGGCTGCGGCTCGTCGAGCTCGTCGACTCCGGCGAGCCCCCCTGTCGACCCCATCGTCGAAACTCCGATCCTCGATGGCCAGCCACGAGCCGGTTTCGTCGGGTCGGACGCCTGTCAGACCTGTCATTCCGCCGCTTACGCAGGGTGGGCCGAAACGGTTCATGGGGACATGATTCGGGTCGCCGGCGACGAGACCGTCCTTCCCGAAGCCCGGGAGCTTCTGGAGTCCCTCATCGCCAGCAACCCCACGGATCCGCGCCTCGAATATGGCGTAACCGGTTCCAGGCTCTTCCTTCAATCTCTCGACCAGGTCGTCTACGTCGTCGGCGGCAAATGGAAACAGCGCTATGTTGTCAAGACCGATGCCGGACACGTTTTTGTCAACGGGCAATTCTATGATACCCCCGACGGATCCAACCCAAGGATCGCCGATTATGCGTCGACGCGGGTCTATGAGGACCGTTGCCTCGACTGTCACGCCACCGGTTTCGATGTGAACCGGGCCAACACGCTCGACCGCGCAGATCCCCTCTACACCCTCGGGAGCGTCGTCACCGAACTGGGCATCGGCTGCGAAAAGTGCCATGGCCCCGGCGAGGACCATGTTTCTTCTCCCTCGGCGGCCAACATTCTAAACCCTGCTGATTACAGCATCGAGCAGCAGTTCCAGTTCTGCGGGTCTTGCCACGGGCGCAACAGCGCTCATGCGACCATCGAAGGCCGCGAAGACGCTTTGGGCTTTCAGCTTGGCGATGTAAATCTTCACGAGGTTGTGAAGATGCAGGATGTAACGGACGCGGAAGGCGGCAACGTGTGGCACAAACCGGGGGTCGGCTACTTCGCCGGGGCCGCCCCGGGCGCCAGCCAGCGCTTCTATGACGACGGCGCGAGCCGTTCGCACCGCCAGGAGTACAACGACATGTTGCAGGGCCCCCATGCCGGCAAGCTGACGTGCACCAACTGCCACGACCCCCACGCGGGCAACGCCCTCAAGGCGGCCGACGCGGTCGCCCTGTGCGCCACCTGCCACGACGGCACCATGGCCCCCGGCCGGGCATTCACCCAGGAAGACATCGACATCATCATGCCCAAGCGGGCGCGCAGCACGAACCTACCCGACATCCGCACCCACACATTCCGGTACGGGGCCCTCGGAAAGCCCGCTGACGAAGTGCCCCTCACTCAAGACGCCGCCGTTCTGCCCGACCTGACCGCTGCAAACTACGCTGGATCACAAATCTGCAGTGTCTGCCACAACGCTGAGCACAGCGGCTGGGCCGCCACGATGCACGGCAAGATGATCCAGACCTTCGACCCTGCCGCCGACGAGCTCATGGGCACTGCGAGGGAATTGCTGCTTGACCTGATGGCCACCGACCCGACCAACCCCCTCCTGGAGATCCGCCAGGGCTCCGGGATCTTTCTCAGTTCCCTGGACGAGATTGCGTACACGGTCGGCAGCAAGTGGAAGCAGCGCTTCGTGGTCAAGACCGATGACGGCCACGTGTTCGTCCAGTCACAGTTCTACGACACGCCGGACGGCACGGATCCGCGTCTGGCAGCCTATGCTTCCGGTCGGGACTACGAGGATCGTTGCCTGGCGTGCCACGCAACCGGGTTCGACTTGGCGCTCTCGGAGGACATCCGCGACCCGGCTATCGACGCCGGCATCCGTCGCCAGGATAACGACTACTCCCTCGAAACCGTCGTGGCAGAGCTCGGCATCGGTTGCGAAGCCTGCCACGGTCCGGCCGGAAACCATGTGTCTCCCCCGGCCGGAACTGCTCGGGCAGACTGGATCATCAATCCGGCCAAGTTCAAGCGGTCGGCGCAGCTAGAGTTCTGCGGCGCCTGTCACGGCCGCAACAGCGCACACAACACCTTGGAGGGCCGAGAGGATGCCCCCGGCTTCCAACTCGGCGACAAGGTCGCGGACCACGTCAAGATTCTCAGCGTGGCGCGCAACCTCAACGTCTGGGAAAAGACGGAAAGTGGAGAGACCGTCGGGTTCTTTGCCGGTCCTGCAGCGGGTGCCAGCCAGCGTTTCTACGCCGACGGCGCCAGCCGCTCCCATCGCCAGGAGTATAACGACCTGGAGCAGGGACCCAAGAAGGGGATGACCTGCACGGACTGCCACGACACCCACAACGGCACCACCCTGAAGAAGCCCTTCGAGCAGCTGTGCGCCGACTGTCACGGCCCCAGCCACGGCTTCGATATCGACGAGGTCATGCCCAAGCGGGCACGCAGCACCAATCTGCCCGACATCCGCACCCACACCTTCATCCGTGATGCGGTGTTGGGCGCGGCCGGCAACCCGGCAGAGGGCATTCCGCTGACCGAAGACTCCAACTGATTCCGGATTCCGCCCCGCAAGGACGGGGGCCACGGAATCCTGCATCCACCGACGAAATCCCCCGGTCCGCCGCCGTCGCGGGCCGGGGGATTTCCTTGTACGACCCGCGAGCCGACATCGAGGGACCGATCCGTGTCGATCAATGGCGAAAGCGTAGGGGCTGTGATGGTGGTGGGCCCGCCTCGGTGAAGAGCTCTTCTCTGGAATCCTTTCCTGGCCGGTGGATAAAGTCGCAAACGGCGGGTCCCGACCGGGCATCCGGGCACCGGCAGCGCACTTCATGCAGTCGGGGTAAGCTGCAAGGGGTGACGGTTTGGTTTTGCCCGGCGGCCGAGACCGCTGCCCGAGGAGGTGAGTCGTGGATCTGGAACCGCAAAACGCCTCCGACGGCCACCGGGTGCGCGAGGTGGCAGGGGTCTTCCTGCGGCTCGGGGCCACCGGCTTCGGAGGGCCGGCTGCGCACATCGCGTTGATGGAACAAGAGATCGTTCGCCGGCGGGGGTGGGTGGACCGGCAGACCTTCCTGGACCTTCTGGCCGCCACGAACCTGATCCCAGGCCCCAACTCGACGGAGATGGCCATCCACCTCGGGTACCACCGCGCCGGGCTCAAGGGCCTGTTGGCGGCCGGGGTGTGCTTCATCGTTCCGGCGATGCTCATCGTGCTGGGGTTCGCCTGGTTCTACCGGGAGTACGGGGCCCTTCCCCAGGTGGAGTGGGCGCTTTGGGGCGTCAAGCCGGTGATCCTGGCGATCATCGCCCACGCACTGTGGGGCCTGGGACGCACGGCGCTGCGCGGCTGGCTCACACTGGCGGTTGCCGCCGCTGTGACGGCGGGGTCGCTCCTGGGCGCGGGCGAGGTGACGCTGGTGGCGGGCGCGTATGTACCGGGGCAGGGTACCTGCGGCGCCTTCTCCGGCGACCGCTGGTCGGCGGACCAGGCGCACGTCTTCT
>CAZYJP010000110.1:0-6971 GCA_964647795.1 uncultured Thermodesulfobacteriota bacterium | reverse complement strand
CACCGGCCGGAGATCGCACCCGCGGCACCCCCCGCTCCCCTCCCGATAGCGGGCCGCTGCGGGCGAGTCGTAGATCTGGGCGAGGGACCTCTCTCGGATGTCCCCCACCTGAGAGGAAAACTTGCGGCAGGCGTGGACCGCGCCGTCTGCCAGGAGGGAGAGGAAATTGAACGCCGCTCCGCAGCCGTGCCCGGTGCACCCCCCGAAGGGGGCGAGGCCCCGGGAACGCAGGAGAGCGTTGAAGAGGTTGTCCTTGATCCCGAGAATCGGATTGGCCTCGGCCGCCTCCAGATACGACTCCAGGAGCTCCGCGAAGGCCCCCGGCTCCGGCAGGGCGAGGGAAGCGCCTTCCCCCACGGGCGAGAGTCGGTTGAAGTGGAAGACGTCTGCCCTGCCCCTGAGCACCTCCCCCAGGGCGAGGACCTGCCCCAGGTTCTCCCGGGTCAGGGTCAGCATGACTATGGAGAACACCCCCAGGTCCCGCAGGATGTCGAGGAACTCCAGCGTCCGCTGGAAGTGCCCCGCGCCTCGAATCCGGTCATTGTGCTCCGCAAGACCCTCGAGGCTCACCTGGAAGAAGTCCGGGGGCTCCACGGCCACCAGCTCCTCGATCCGCTCCCGGGGCGCGGGGTTGCCGAGGATACCCACGACGAACCCCCGCTCCCAGGCGGCCCGGTACAGTTCGAGGAACTCGGGGTGGAGGAGCGGGTTCCCTCCGGAAAACGTCACCTGCCCGGCCACGTGCCGCTCCCGGCAGAACTCGAAGAGCTGGTCCAGGACGCGCACGCCCTCGGCGAACCCCAGGGGTGCCCGGTCCGACCGGTCGTAACAGTGCCGGCACTGCAGGTCGCAGGCCTGGGTGACGTGCCACTGGAGCGTGAAGGTCCCAGCCGTCAGGAATGGCTCGAGAGCTGCGGGGAAGGCGTCCGGGTCCCGGCGGAGCCGCGATGGCGGGGCCAGGACCAGCCCAGCCTCCACGGCGCGCTGGATGACAGCTTCCACGGCCCCCACCCCCACGCCTGCCTCCCGGGCCACGGAGCGCGGGTCCAGCCCCTCGGCCACCACCTTGAGGGCGAGCAGGTCGGCCGGGGATGCCGCTCGCACCCGCTCTCCCCCGTCGCGAGGATCCCACCAGGCGAGCAACACGGCCTCACCGGGTTCGGTCGGACGAATCGGGCGCCCCAGTACTCTCTCGGGGAGCCCCGGCCAACGGGTCTCCACGGCCTGGAGCGTCGGGTTGAGGCAGCGCTCGGTAGGGGGAACGGGGATGGCCGGGCGCAGTTCCTTCACGCGCCACAGGCCTTCCTCCAGGCGGGCCAGGTCGGCCAGGAACGCCGGCAGCTCAAACCGGCTCGCCTGGAGGAGAGATATCTCACGGGAAAGGGGCCCCTCCCCGAGGTCCCGAGTGTAGGCCGCCTCGAGCGCCGCCCACAGACGCTCGCCCACGGCTTCTCGGCAGGCCGGGTACCGCAGGCCGAGCGGCTCCTTCGGGGGAAGGGGAATCCCCGGCGTCATCCCGTCCTTCGGGAACGGGCCGGGGCGCTCCCGTCCGGGAGCGGGCCCCGGCCCGTGGTATCGACAGATCGCGTTAGTGCAAACTGCACTATTTTTTTTGACCCTGTCAGCTGCCGCCGCTGGTGGTGCCGCCGGCACCACTTTTTTGACCGCCTCAACTGCCTTGGGTGCTACCTGCACCCTCTTTCTGGCCGCCTCAGCTGCCCTGGGCGCGTTTGGCGCACCCCAGTCCCGAGATCCCCGCGCCGGCGACCAGGGTCGCGATGCTCACGCCGGCCAGGACTCTCCTGAGCTCCCTGTTCACGGAATCACCTCCTTTCCTCTCGGGCCGCCCCAGCGGCAGCCCTCCCGGGCGTTCCAGGCGCCCCATTCATCGGGGAAACCGATGGACGAGGCCTCTTCCATCGACAATAGTTTGTCAGGGGCCTCGGGATTGTCAAGGAGGGTCCCGAATCAGGAAACTTCTCGGGGTCGGATCACGCGGGGTCAGGGGAGTCGGCCTGGCGGAGCGCCCGGAGCGTGGTACACTCCGCCTGCGCGGCTGCTCACGGGGCGGCCGCTTCCGGAAACGAGGGAACCGACGAGCGCAGCGAGGTGGACATGCACGCCGACGATCTCGAGAGGAACTGGATTTCCAACGCCTATGAGGGCATGTCGCGCCGCCAGTTCCTGGCACGCCTGAGCGCGGCGGGCGCGGGCATGGCCGGGTTCGCCGTCGCCTCTCAGGCCGTGGCGGGGGAGATCGTCACCACGTCGGCCGAGGGCCTCTCGACGTCTTCCGAGCCGGTGGCTGTTGGGGATTTCCTCATCCCGGCCTACACGGCCTGGCCGGCCGGGGGCGGCCGCCACCCTGCCGTGCTCGTCATCCCCGAGATCTTCGGGATGCACGAGCACATTCAGGACGTCACCCGCCGCTTCGCCCGGGAAGGCTACTTCGCCCTCACCTTCGAGCCCTACGCCCGGGAGGGGGGCGTCGCCCACCTGCCGGACCAGCCGTCGGTCCTGCGGGTGGCGAACTCCGTCCCCGACGCGCGGGTCCTGGCGGATCTGGACGCCCTCGCCGCCCACGCCGAAGACCATCCCCATGCCCGGTCCGGCGGGATCGGAGTTACCGGCTTCTGTCGGGGCGGCCTCTACACCGTCCTCTTCGCCGCCCACAGCGAGAGGGTGAAGGCCGCCGTCGCGTGGTACGGGCAGATCAAACCGGCGATGACCCCGGGCATCCGCTCGGAAGGGCCCCTGGACGTGGTGGGCCGAATTCACGCCCCGCTCTTGGGGCTCTACGGGGACGCCGACCAGGGAATCCCGTCCGCGGACGTGAGAGAGCTGGAGGCAGCCCTGGCTGCGGCCGGCAAGACCGCCGAGTTTGTGCTCTACCCCGAGGCTCCCCACGCCTTCCACGCCGACTACCGGCCGAGCTATCGGCCCGAACCGGCGCGTGACGCCTGGGCCCGCTGTCTGGCTTGGTTCGGGAGGTACCTGAAGGGCTGAACTGGGAGCCCGGGGCCTCTCCCTCAGTATCGGGCCATGGCCCTCATCAGCTCGGGGGGCACCATCCAGCAAAGGCTCCACCCGCCCGATCCCCTGCTCAGGCACACGGCCGTGCCCGGCTTGAAGAGCACCACGGCCGGGTCCTCCCTACCGGTCAGCAACTGCGACACCAACCGGCCGAGGAAGGGCTGGTGCCCCACGATCACCGCGTCCTCCTGCCACAGGGAGATCTCCCGAACCCATGGCTCCACGGGGTCCTCCGGTCCCAGCCCTGAGCGCGCTTCGACCAGGCCTCGCTCCGGCGTCGCGGCCCAGCGGAAGATCTCCAGCGTCTGCTGCGCCCGGGTGTTCCCGCTGTGGATGACCTTCTTCGCCTCGAAGTGGACCCGAGAGAGGAGGGACGCCAGCTTCTCCATGTTGAGGCGCCCTTGATCGCTGAGGGGCCGGTCGAAGTCCGTCGTCTCCCGGGCAACGGCTTCCCCGGTCTGGATGAGATAGAGCTTCATGGCGTCGTCACCTCCGTAAGGTCGAGGAGCTCACGGGGCGGACAGGGCCTCCTTGAGCCGCGCCGTCTCGGGGCGATCCTGCTTCCGCTCGATCAGGATGCTCACCGGTGTGGCCCCGGCCCCGTAGAACTCCTCGTTCAGTGCCTGCCGCACACCGAGCACGCTCCCCTCCACCGAGACACCGGCGTAGAGGCCCCCCGCAGTCTGGAAGTAGTAGATGTCCTGGAGCACCGTCTGGGTCGACGCTTCGGCGCCCGCCCCGGTGGGCCCCGCCGCCACGCTGGCGTCGGCGCCCAGCTTGAGCCCGGTGGTCAGGGCCGATTCCAGGGCCTTTTGGTTCATGAACACGAGCATCACCTGGGCCTCTTGCACCCCCACTTGGAGCCCCCAACTCACCCCCCCGAGGGTGTAGAAGGCCGGCGCAGTCCACCCGCCCTGCTCGTCCCGGGCGAGCAGCACCCCGTTGCCCCCCGAAGCGCCCCAGATGAGACCGCCCTTGAGGACCCCGGGGAAGACCATCACCCCTCGGGCCTCCTTGAGAAAGTGGTTCATCACCGACAACTGGGGATCGGCGCGCATCTTGTTGACGGTCACGGTCGCCCGGTCCACGAGCTCCTGGGGTACCGAGTATCCGGGTCCCCGGGCCCCTCGGGCGCCGGTGCAGGCAGGAAGCAGCACGAGCAGGAGCACGAGAAGGAGCGGCGATCTCAGGATGGCAAGGCGTTTCATCACAAGGCCTCCCGCGGGCGCAGGGTGGGGGAAAGCTCGTCGCTCGAGCCCCAGTGTGCCACTGGAAACCCAGAGGGCAAACGGCCGGAACCCGGGAAAGCCCGGACCTCTCAGCCCCTCACCACGTCCTCGGCCTCGAAGCGCCGCGGCCGCAGCTCCGCGCCCTTCTCCAGGGCCTCGATCCACCCCTTGACCCGGGCCGCGCCGTACTCCGCCTCCCAGGCCGCCAGCAGGTCGGCCAGCGGGACGTCGTCGTGGGTCCCGTGGAAGGCCACGTACTCCATGAACTTTCGGTTCTCCAGATCGTAGGGCTGGAAGATCGAGTCGTTCCGGCCGTCGAACTCCAGGGGGGCCACACCGTGGCGCTCGCAGAGCTCGGTGTTGAAAGCCGGGGTAGCCTTGACCCACCGCCCCTCGAGGTGCATCTCCACCACCCCGTGGTAGACGAAGAGGTCGCTGCCCAGGAAGTCCAGAAGCTGGCGGGTGGCGAGATGGTTGCGGACGGTGGCGAAGGCGAGACGGGAGGGGATCCCCACGGCCCGGGCCAGGGCCGCCAGGAGGGAGGCCTTCTGCACGCAGTACCCGCGCCCCGCCTGCAGCACCCGGCTCGCCTGGTAGTGCTCGGCCTTGTAGAAGGGCGCATACGGGTCGTACCAGATCCCGTCGCGCACCGCATGGTAGAGCCGTACGGCCCGGTCGACGGCCGTGTGGCTCCCGGCGGTCTTCTCCCGGGCGAGCCGGTCCACCTCCGGGTGGGTGAAGTCCAGAATCGCGGTAGGGGCGAGGTACCGTGGCTCCACGGGATCGGTCACGCGGTGCTCCTCCGTTCGCCGTTCCTCGGCGCAACCTTCTCCACCGCCCACGCGTCGCGGTGGCGGGCCGTGGGGAGGTGGGCGTCCCAGCAGTCCACCGAACAAAATACCAACCCCGTGCGCTGTCGGTTGCAGGTGGAGACGTTGCACACGAAGTGCTCCCGCCCGAACCCGATGTCCGCCTTGCAGGTGCTGCAGCGCCGCCAGGCCGAGGAATCGTCACCCATCGCCGGCCCTCCCGGGCGAACGCCGCCCTCCGAACGTCTCCTCCCGCCCTGCTCCGCTCTTCCAATCGGGTGCTGGGTCCATCGCCTGCCGCATCATTGGCCCCTCTCCACCGTCATCCGTCCCCTGCGCCGCGCCCCGAACCCCGCACCAGGGCCTCTCCCAGGAACTGACGGGCATTCTCGGCGAGCACGGCCGCCTCGACGTCCTCCGGCAGCCGCAGCTGCCGCACACACTGCGCATAGTCCAACGCCGCGCGGAGGTCGTGGCGGGCGATGGCATCGCTCCCCAGCAGGACCCGCTGCGGGTACTCGAGGAGGAAGGACCGGTACGCCTCGGGTTCCGCCTCGATGAAGGGCCTCAGACTCGAGATGTCGGTCATCACCCCGGGAAAGCGCTCGAGCAGTTGGGCCATGCGGCGCCGGCTGAAGCCGAGGTGCGGGATCACGACCCGAAGGTCCGGGTGCTCTGCGAGACACTCCTCCACGAACGCGGCGTGGAGGGTGAGGTCCGCGTGGTAGACGACGGGCGCATCCCGGCGGGCGGCCTCCGCGAACACCCCGCGGTGCGCATCCAGGTACTCTTCCGGGCCGATCCCCGGCACGTTGCGCAGGGGCGGCATGCGCATCTTCTCGGAGTCCGCCTCGAGGACCAGGACGTTCTTGAAACCGGAGTGCCCTTCGCCCCACCACGGGTCCAGGCTCGAGCGCCCGTCCCACGCACGGACGTCGAGGAACGACAGCACCTGGAGGCTGCGGGGCTTCGCGGCCCACAGGGGTTGGAAGGCGAGCCAACTCCGGAGATCATCGTGGACCATCCGCGCCGTGTCGAGCCCTGTCAATTCTCGGTAGGCTCCGGGAATCAGCTCCACCGCCCGCTCCGGGGGTGCCCCCATGGCCGGAAGGGGGAAGACGACGACGGCCTCGTACCCTCTCTTCTCGAGCCACTCGAGCTCGGCCGCCACCTCGTCGAGCGGGCGGCCGAAGAGACACCAATGAATGTGCGCGTCGATCAACACCGGAAGTAGCCTCCTCACACCGAGGGCGCCTGACGGCCCCCGTCCCTGCGCCTCAGCGCAACGAGGGGAGCCCGGCGAGGTGAAACCCCGAGACGCCGGACAGGACCATAGCATAGACGCCGCGGAGAAGAGGGACAACCGGAAGGCCCGGCACCGCCAACGGGACGGGGCACTCCCCCGGAATCCCCCTCAGCCCCCCCGTCCAGGAGAAGGCGCCCCCCCAGGGGCAAGCTCGTCACCCGGTCACGGAGCTCGGGCCGGGCGGCAGCAGCCCGCCGAAGCTCCGTGGCGGGCCAGGCCAGGGGTTCGTCTCCCAGGGGCAGCACGCCCTCCTGGGTCGGGACCAGGCGCCGTGCCCCCAGCTCCTCGAAGGCCCGGAGTACCTCGGGGATATCCACTCCCACGGCCCGGTCGTCGGCCGGTCCCGGCTCACTTCGTCTCGATCGTGCCCGCGACCGCGAACTCGCCGGTCTCGGTCCGGCGCAGCACCACGAGGTCACCCGACCGGGGATGGACGCCCGTGAGCGACGTGATGTTGACCTGGTGGGTGACCAAGACCAGCGGCTCGCCGAGCAGCTCGCCTGCCAAGCGCTCGGCGATCCACTCTCGGAGCGCCTGCATCTGCTCCGGCCCGCGCTCCGGGCTCGCAAAGAAGGAGCTCAGCGCGGGCAGCTC
>CAZYJP010000109.1:0-6981 GCA_964647795.1 uncultured Thermodesulfobacteriota bacterium | reverse complement strand
TCCGGCGTCCGCCTCGCCCGGGAGGGGGTGGACGTCACGCGGGCGGGCCGCCGGCCCCATCCCGGGGGTCTGCACCCCATCACACTGGTTCTCCGGGAGATCCTGGACATCTTCGCCCGGATGGGCTTCTCCGTGGCCGAGGGGCCCGAGGTCGAGGCGGAGTACTACAACTTCGAGGCCCTCAACATCCCGGCGGACCATCCCGCCCGGGATATGCAGGACACGTTCTACGTGTCTCCCGGCGTCGTCCTGCGGACCCACACTTCCCCGGTCCAGGTGCGGATCATGGAGTCGCGCCAGCCGCCGGTGAAGATCGTGGCACCCGGCAAGGTGTACCGGTGCGACTCCGACATCACCCATTCCCCGATGTTCCACCAGGTGGAGGGCCTCCTGGTGGAGGAGGGGGTCACCTTCGGCGATCTCAAGGGAACTCTCACCGAGTTCGTCCACCGCTACTACGGCCCCGGCACCGGGGTTCGCCTGCGGCCCAGCTATTTTCCCTTCACCGAGCCGAGCGCCGAGGTGGACATCCGGTGCGTGCTCTGCCGGGGCGCCGGGTGCCGCCTGTGCAAGGGCACCGGGTGGCTCGAGATCCTGGGCGCGGGCATGGTGGACCCCGCTGTGTACGGTTTCGTGGGGTACGACCCGGAACGGGTGCAGGGGTTCGCCTTCGGCATGGGCGTGGAGCGGATCGCGATGCTCCGGTACGGCATGGACGACATCCGGCTCTTCTACGAGAACGACGTGCGCTTCCTCTCCCATTTTTCCTGAGTGCCCCATGAGAATCAGCCTGAACTGGCTCAAGTCCTACGTGGACGTGGCCCTGCCGCCCGACGAAGTGGCCCGCCGATTGACCCTGGCGGGCCTCGAAGTGTCCGGGCTGGAGCCCGTGGGGGAGGGGATCGGCGAGGTGGTGGTGGGCCAGATCCTCGAGAAGGGGCCCCACCCCAACGCCGACCGCCTGAGCTTCTGTCGGGTCAGCGACGGCCAGGAGACGCACGACATCGTCTGCGGCGCCACCAACATGGAGGCCGGCGACAAGGTGGCCCTGGCCCGCGTGGGCGCGCTGCTCCCCGGCGGGGTCCAGATTCGCAAGGCGAAGATCCGGGGCCAGACGAGCTGCGGGATGATGTGCTCCGAGCGGGAGCTGGGGCTCGGGGACGACCACGCCGGGATCCTGATCCTGCCGCCGGAAACCGAGGTGGGCAGGCCGGTCGTGGACGTCCTGGGGCTCCCGGACGTGGTGCTCGAGGTGGAGCTCACCCCCAACCGCGCCGACTGCCTCTCCGTCGTGGGCGTTGCGCGGGAGGTCGCGGCGCTCACCGGTGCCCGGCTCCGGGTGCCCCAGCCCCGGTTCGCGGAGGAGGGTCCCCCCGTCGAGGAGGAGACCTCGGTGGAGATCCGCGCCCCGGACCTCTGCCACCGCTACGCGGCCCGGGTGATCCGGGGCGTGCGGCTGGCTCCCTCCCCGGTGTGGCTCCGCCAGAGGCTCCGGTCTGCCGGGGTGCGGGCCATCAACAACGTGGTGGACGTCACCAACTACGTGCTCCTGGAGTTGGGCCACCCGCTCCACGCTTTCGACCTCCGCCGCCTGGCCGGGGGGAGGATCGTGGTGCAGCGGGCCCGGCCGGGGGAGCGGTTCACGACCCTCGACGGCCAGGAGCGGAACCTGGACGGCGACAGCCTCGTCATCTGCGACGCGGAGCGGGCGGTGGCCCTGGCGGGGATCATGGGGGGCCTGAACTCCGAGGTCCAGGACGACACGGTGGATCTGTTGCTCGAGAGCGCGTACTTCCTCCCCGCCAACATCCGGACCACCTCGAAGAGGCTCGGCCTGCGGACCGAGGCCTCCTACCGGTTCGAGAGGGGCACCGACGTCGAAGGCCTGCGCCTGGCCCTGGACCGAACCGCCGAGCTCATCGCGGAACTGGCGGGCGGCGCCGTGGCGCGGGGCGTCTGGGACGCGTACCCGAACCGGCACGGGGACCGGTGTGTCCCTCTCCGGTTTGCCAAGGTCGCCGGGGTGCTCGGGGTGGAGGTCCCGCCCGACGAGATCGTCCGTGCCCTGGAGTCTCTGGGGCTCGAGATCCTGCAGCGGGACCCAGAGGGCCTGGAGGCACGGATCCCGACCCACCGGGTGGACCTGGAGCGCGAGATCGACCTGATCGAGGAGGTCGCGAGGCTTCGGGGGTACGAGACCATCCCCGCCACCCTCCCGACGGTCCCCATGACCTGCGAGCCCGCTCCCCCCCACCTGGGGCTCGCCGACCGCACCCGGGACGTCCTGGCGGGACTGGGTCTTCGGGAGGCCATCACCCTGAGCTTCGTGGACCCCGAAGAGGACGACCGGCTGGCCTTGCCGGCGGACTCCCCCCTTCGCCGCAAGGTGACGCTGGCCAACCCCCTGAGCCGGGACACGGCAGTCCTGCGCACGAGCCTGCTCCCGGGTCTCCTGCGCGCCGCGAGCCTCAACGCCCGGCGCCAGAATCGGGATGTGCGGCTGTTCGAGGTGGGCCGCACCTACCACCCGGCCGAGGGCCAGCCCCTTCCCCGGGAGGTCCTGCGGGTGGCGTCGGTGCTCACCGGTCGTCGGTGGCCGCTGGCGTGGTGGACAGGCGCAGAACCGGTGGACTTTTTCGACGCCAAGGGCGCTGTGGAGGAGCTCTTGCGCTCCCTGGGGGTCTCCGGGGCCCGCTTCGAGTCTGCCCCCGACGTCCCGTGGCTCCACCCCGGTCGGGCGGCCCGGGTCGTCGTCGAGGCCGGTGCCGGAACGGGGGCGGAGCCGGAGCCCCTGGGGTGGGTCGGCCAGATCCACCCGGACCGGGGGGAAGCGTACGAGCTGCCGTCCCCGGCGGTGGCCTTCGAACTGGATCTCGAGGCCTTGGCCCGGGCGGCCGCGGAACCGGGCCATTTCTCGGGCCTCGAGCGGTTTCCCGCGGTGGAGCGCGACGTGGCCGTGGTGGTGGACCGCACGGTCGCCGCCCAGGCCGTGCTCGACGCGTTGGCTTCGCTGGACTCGCCCTTGGTGCGCAGTGCGCGCCTCTTCGACGTCTTCGAGGGCGGGCGCCTTCCACCGGGAAAGGTGAGCCTGGCGGTGCGGGTGGTCTACCGCTCGGAGGAGCGCACCCTCACCGAGGAGGAGGCGGCCGAGGTGGAGGACGCCATCTTGCGGCGCCTGGAGGAGCGGGTGGGGGCTCGGCTCCGGGACACGTGACGTCGACCTGTCGGGGGGCCGCCCGTGGGCGAAGCCTCCGGAAAGAAAGGAAGGGACAGCGCTCATGACCAAGTCCGACATCGTGGAGGCCGTCCACCAGCGCGTGGGGTTCAGCAAGAAGCGCTCTTCCGAGGTGGTGGCCCTTGTCCTCGACCTCATCAAGGAGGCCCTGGAGGACGGGGAAAAGGTCAAGATCAGCGGATTCGGCAACTTCGAGCTCCGCCGCAAGGAGCCGAGAAAAGGGCGAAACCCCCAGACCGGCGAAGAGATCGTCATCACCGAGCGCCAGGTCCTGACCTTCAAGCCCAGTCAGGTGCTCAAGGATCGCCTGAACCAGCGCTGACCGGCAGCGGCGTCCGCCGGTTTTCCTGCGGGGTGCCGGTGAACCCCGGCGGAACAAGGCGGTTGCGTTTTCGGGGTCGGGTTGCTAAGATCGGCCAACTTTCCGAGCGAGGAGGGTCGGTTGGGCGTCCAGCCCATACCCCAGAAGCTCTACTACCGCATCGGCGAGGTGTCGGACATCGCGGGGGTCAAACCCCACGTGTTGCGGTATTGGGAGACGGAGTTCGGCTTCCTCTCCCCGGCCAAGAACGAAGGGAACCAGCGCCTCTATACCCGTCAGGATCTCGACAAGGTCCTGACGATCAAGAAGCTCCTGTATCAGGACCGCTTCACGATCGCCGGCGCGAAGCGGAGGTTTCGCGAAGAGTGGAAGAGCGCTCGGGAGGGGGAGCCGGATCGGGGCGGGGCGGGAGTCTTGCGGCAGGTGAAGCGGGAACTCGAAGAGATTCTCCGCCTCCTAGGGGCAGAATGAACCAAGACACGTCGGGACGTGGCGCAGCCTGGTAGCGCACCTGAATGGGGTTCAGGGGGTCAGGAGTTCGAATCTCCTCGTCCCGACCAGTAATATCGAGGGGGGTTACGGGCCATGCCCGTAACCCCTGTTTCGTTCCCGGGATCTTGGGGTACACAATTCCCTCCGCCTCCCCCAGTTCGCCCCCCTCGCGTGGCAGGGCTGTGCCCGCGGCCTGCCGGCTTGGGGGCCGACCTCTTTCTGCCTGCCCTAGCCATCTTTCCCGCGTGTGCTTGTGCCTGTTTTCGAGACGGCACGCTGCCGGGTACTTGGACACTTGCCGTTCCCTCCCACATAGGGATGTTGCTGGCCACCCGGCACCAAAGCGGTCCTCTCCCTTGTCGCCAAGGAAGCGGGAGAATCTGTGCCGTTTTGACCGATGACTTCATCATCGAGGCCTTTGCAGCGTCCCGGAGATGTGAGAGGTGCGCGCCGCGCTGTGCGCCCACTCGACTGAAAAGGGACGTTGCGGATGCCGGGCGCACGGGGTAAACGGAGGGGACATGGGCAGCCGGGAGCGGCCGCGCCGGCCGGGTGGCGGGTGCCCCGGTAGACCAGGGCCCGTCACCATCACCCGTGCCGACCCAGCGTCGGCCGCTGCGAAGGGGGTAGCCCCGGAATGGCCAGTACCGCCGACCCCTCGGGCGGGCAGCCCGGCACCGTGCCCTATGGGTACGTCATCGCCGCCGCCTGCTTCGCCATCCAGGGCATTGGGATCGGCTGCTACGTCTCCTTCGGTGTCTTCTTCAGCCCCATCCTCGCCGAGTTCGGTTGGTCGCGGGCGACCCTGGCGGGTGCTCAGTCGGCCACCTTTCTCCTCATGGGCTTCCTCGGCATCCTGGTCGGGCGCCTGAACGACCGGGTGGGGCCCCGCTGGATGGTGACGGCCGGCGGCGTCTTCTTCGGCCTCGCCTACCTGCTCATGGCGCGCCTCGGCTCGGTGTGGCAGCTCTACCTCTTCTACGGGGTGATCTTCGGCGTCGGCCTCAGCACCGTGGACGTGATTCCCCTGACCACTATCGCCCGCTGGTTCGAGCGGCGGCGCGGGATCATGACCGGCGTCGTCAAGGTCGGCACTGGCGCTGGGCAGATGGTCATCCCCCTGGCGGCCAGCCTTCTCATCGCCCGGTATGGCTGGCGGACCGCCTATGTCGTTCTGGGGCTGGCCGCCATGGTCGCCCTGGTCGTCATCGGGCAGTTCCTGAGGCGCGATCCGGGCCAGTGCGAGGCCGCAGGCAGCGCCCGGGCGGTGCCGACGGTCCCCCCGGCGGACCCGATGGAGGCTGGGCTGTCGGCCGACGAAGCTCTGCGAACGCGGCAGTTCTGGATGCTGTGCGGGGTCACCTTCGCCAGCGTGTACTGCCTGCTTACCGTGGTCGTCCACATCGTTCCCCACGCACGCGACTTCATGGCCTCGGCGACCGCGGCGGCCGGAGTCTTGTCGACGATCGGCGGCGTGAGCATGGCCGGCCGCCTTGCCACCGGCTTCCTCGTCGACCGCATCGGCAGTCGGCGGTCCATCGCGATTTCGTTCCTCCTCCTGACTACCAGCCTCCTGTGGCTGCAAGCGGCCCGCGAGCCCTGGATGCTGTATGCCTTCGCCCTGGTCTACGGGGTCGGCCACGGGGCCTTCTTCACCGCCCTCTCCCCCATGGTTGCGGAGCTGTTCGGGGTGAGGGCCCACGGGACACTGTTCGGGATCGTATTGTTCTGGGGCAACGTTGGGGGTGCTGCGGGTCCATTTCTCGCCGGTTACCTCTTCGACGTCACCGGCGCCTACCGTGGGGGGTTCTCGGTCTGCATCGGCATGAGCCTTCTCGGTCTGGCGATGCTAGCTGCCCTGCGGCCGATCTCCCGCAGGGCGGCGCAGCCGCCACCCCGACCCCGCCCAGGTTGAAGTAGGCCCCGTGCCTCGCGCGACGCGGGATACTGGAACCCGGGTCGCCTCGTAGGATACCCTGGGGCCTGCCGGAGGGCCGCGGGGGGTCGTGGTCTCCGGGCCGCACTTCTCCTTCCCATCCGGAGACGATGTGCTCATCCTGGTCAGCAACGACGACGGCGTGCACGCCCCGGGGCTCCGGGCACTCGCGGACGCGCTGGAGACCCTGGGGCGGGTGGTGGTGGTCGCACCGGACCGGGAGCGGAGCGCGGTGGGCCACGCCCTCACGCTGCACCGCCCCTTGCGCATCTCCTCCCTCGGCCCCGACCGCTACAGCGTGGACGGCACCCCCACGGACTGCGTCCACCTCGGAATCCACGGGGTGCTCAAGAGCAAGCCCGACCTCCTGGTCGCGGGGATCAACCACGGGGGGAACCTGGGCGACGACCTCACGTACTCCGGCACCGTGGGCGTCGCGCTGGAGGGCACGCTCTTCGGCGTGGCGAGCCTTGCCGTCTCCCTGGCCGCCCGGGAGGATTTTCGGTTCGAGGTGGCGGGGCGGGTGGCCCGCCTGGTCGCCGAGGCCGTCGCAGCCCGCGGGCTTCCCGAGGGGACTTTTCTCAACGTGAACGTCCCGAACGTGAGCTCCTGGGAGGAACTGCGCGGCATCCGCATGACCCGTCAGGGCCGCAGGGTGTTCGGGAGCGGGGTGGTGGAGAAGGTGGACCCGAGGGGGCGGACCTACTACTGGGTGGGCGCCCAGGAACTGGGGTACGTGGAGGAGGAGGTGGGTACCGACGTGGAGGCCGTGCGCCACGGGTGCGTCTCGGTGACGCCGGTGCGCACCGACCTGACGGACCACGGCTTTCTGGAGAACCTGCGGCGGTGGCGCCTGTGAGCTCCTGGGACGCCGTGGTGGTGGGGGCCGGAGCCGCCGGAATCTTCGCCGCTCGGGAGCTCGGCCTCGCCGGAGCCCGGGTGCTGCTTCTGGAGATGGGCGCGAAAGTCGCAATCACCGGGCGCAACGAATCGCGT
>CAZYJP010000108.1:0-7058 GCA_964647795.1 uncultured Thermodesulfobacteriota bacterium | reverse complement strand
GAGATCGACAAGATCGCCAAGAAGACCGAAGGGCCCAGCATCACCCGCGACGTGAGCGGTGAGGGGGTCCAGCAGGCCCTCCTGAAGATCCTGGAAGGAACCATCGCGAGCGTGCCGCCCAAGGGGGGCCGCAAGCACCCCCAGCAGGACTACATCAAGGTCGACACCCGAAATATCCTCTTCGTGTGCGGCGGCGCCTTCGTCGGCCTCGAAGACATCGTGGAGCAGCGCCTCGGGGCGAAGAGCATCGGTTTCGGGGCCGACGTGAAGAGCCGGCGCCAAAAGCGCGAAGAAGGCGTGCTCGTGCACGCCCAGCCCCAGGATCTGATCAAGTTCGGGATGATCCCCGAGTTCGTCGGGCGCCTGCCGATCCACGCCTCCCTCGAGGAGCTGGACGAGGCCGCCCTGGTGCGAATCCTCAAGGAACCCAAGAACGCCCTGGTGAAGCAGTACCGGAAGCTGTTCGATATGGAAGGAGTCGCCCTCTCCTTCACGGACGGATCGCTCAAGGCCGTGGCCCGGGAGGCCACCCACCGCAACACCGGAGCCCGTGGGCTCCGGGCGATCCTCGAGTCCGTGATGCTCGACCTCATGTACGAGATCCCTTCTCAGAAGAACGTGCAGGAAGTGATCGTCAACGAGGATGTGATCAACGAAGGCGAGTCTCCCATCATCCTATACAGCGGCCAGGATTCCGGGCGCGTCGGCACCGGCTGAGGCCGGAGAGAGACGCCCATGACAACCCGCAAGAGCGGACCCGACAGGGTCCTTCCCCTCATCCCCCTTCGCGACGTGGTCGTGTTCCCCCACATGGTCATCCCCCTCTTCGTGGGCCGCGACAAGTCCATCGCCGCCCTAGAGGAGGCCATGACCGCCGACCGCGAGATCCTCCTCTCCACACAGAAGGAGGCCCGCGTCAACGAACCCGGCCCCACCGACATCCACCCGGTGGGGACCGTCGGGGCGATCATCCAGTTGCTGAAGCTTCCCGACGGCACGGTGAAGGTCCTCGTGGAGGGGCGCACCCGCGCTCGGCTCAAGAACTACCTCGGCACCGACCGGTACTTCCTGGTCCAGGCCGAAGAGCTCCCGGAGTTCCCGACGGGCAGCGCCGAGTCCAACGCCCTGATGCGCACGGTGGTGGACTCGTTTGCCGAGTATGTCAAGCTCAACCGCAAGCTCCCTTCCGAGCTCGTCGGCTCCGCCCAGACCATCGAGGAGCCGGGCCGGCTGGCCGACACGATCGCCTCCCACCTGTCCATCAAGACCGGCGTCAAGCAGGAGCTCCTGGAGATGCAGGAGCCCATCCGCCGTTTGGAGAAGCTGCTCGAGCTGATCAAGGGCGAGATCGAGGTGCTGGAGATCGAGCAGAAGATCAAGCGCCGGGTCAAGAAGCAGATGGAAAAGACCCAGAAGGAGTACTACCTCAACGAGCAGATGAAGGCCATCCAGAAGGAGCTCGGAGAGGGAGAGGACACCCAGAACGAAGTGCGTGACCTGGCTCAGCGGATCCTGGAAAAGGACATGCCGGAGGAGGTCAAGGAGAAGGCACAAAAAGAGCTCCAGAAGCTCAAGATGATGTCACCCATGTCGGCGGAAGCCACGGTGGTGCGCAACTACGTCGACTGGATCCTCGACCTCCCCTGGGGCGAGCTCACCGAAGACAAGGTGGAGATCTCCGAGGCCCACCGAATCCTGGACGAGGACCACTGCGGCCTGAAGGAGGTCAAGGAACGCATCGTGGAGTACCTGGCCGTCCTGAAGCTGGTGGGCACGACCAAGGCTCCGATCCTGTGCTTCGTGGGACCTCCTGGCGTCGGCAAGACGAGCCTGGCGCGCTCCATCGCCCGGGCGGTCGGCCGAAACTTCGTCCGGCTGAGCCTCGGGGGAGTCCGCGACGAGGCCCAGATTCGCGGGCACCGGCGGACCTACATCGGCTCCATGCCGGGAAAGATCCTCCAGAGCCTCAAGAAGGCCAAGAGCTCCAACCCCGTCTTCCTCCTGGACGAGGTCGACAAGATGAGCATGGACTTCCGAGGCGACCCCTCGTCCGCCCTCCTGGAGGTCCTGGACCCGGAGCAGAACGACACCTTCAACGATCACTACCTCGATCTGGACTACGACCTGAGCAGGGTTCTCTTCATCACCACGGCGAACTACCTGCCCAACATCCCGCCGCCGCTGCGCGACCGGATGGAGGTGATCCAGATCGCCGGGTACACGGAGATCGAAAAACTCGAGATCGCCAAGCGCCACCTGGTGCGAAAACAAATGGAGGCCAACGGCCTCAAGGAGAGCGACATCCGGTTCAGCGACACCGCGCTCCTCGAGGTGATCCGCCGCTACACGAGGGAGGCCGGCGTCCGCAACCTGGAGCGGATGATCGCCAACATCTGCCGAAAGGTGGCCAAGGCCGTGGTGGCAGAAGGCGGGCAGGGAACTCGCCAGCACCGCATCACGCCCTCCGTGGTCCACAAGTATCTGCGGGCGCCCAAGTACAAGTACGGGGTCAAGGAGGAGAAGAGCGAGGTGGGCTACGCCACCGGCCTGGCCTGGACCGAGGTCGGCGGGGAGCTCCTGGGGATCGAGGTCGTACTGCTGCCCGGGAAGGGCAACCTCACCATCACCGGCAAGCTCGGGGACGTGATGATGGAATCGGCGCGAGCTGCCGTCTCCTACGTGCGGAGCCGGGCCCACCGCCTCGGGCTGGAGCGGGATTTCTACCAGAAGATGGACATCCACATCCACGTCCCCGAGGGCGCGATCCCCAAGGACGGACCTTCCGCCGGGATCACGATCGCCACCTGCCTCACCTCGGCGCTCACCGGGATCCCGGTCCGCAAGGACGTGGCGATGACCGGCGAGATCACCCTCCGGGGCAAGGTCCTGATCATCGGGGGACTCAAGGAAAAGCTCCTGGCCGCCCACCGGGGCCACATCTCCACGGTGCTCCTGCCGGAGGAGAACGAAAAGGACGTGCCGGATCTCGACCTGCCGCGCTCGATCCTCAACGACATCCGGCTGGTCTACGTGGCCCACATGGACCAGGTGCTGGGCACTGCGCTCGAGACCGACGAGCCGGAGGCCATCCTGTCCGGGGGCCCGCGGAGGGCTCGGACGGTGGAGGAGATCCTGGGGATTCCCCCAGCCCCGGCCGTGCCGGCGCCCCACGCGCCGGAGGCCTCGCAAATCCAGTAGAAAGGGCCTTGACAGTGTTTGGGGGCCGTTGCTATAACCCGGCATCACCTTGCGACCCGATTCAAGGAGGGACACCGTGACAAAGGCGGAGCTCATCGAGGTCATGGCGGCCAAGGCCAATACCTCCAAAGCCGCTGCGAAGCGGTTCTTGGACGCCTTCACGGACGCCGTCACCGACACCCTGAAGATGGGTGACAAGGTGACCCTGGTCGGGTTCGGGACCTTCAGCGTGACGGAGCGCAAGGCGCGCAAGGGCCGAAACCCCCAGACGGGGAAAGAGATCACGATCGGGGCCAGCAAGGCGCCGAAGTTCAAGTCCGGCAAGGGTCTGAAGGACAAGATGTAGGGCCCTGCCCGCCCCGGGGCGGATAGCTCAGCTGGGAGAGCGCCGGCCTTACAAGCCGGAGGTCGCAGGTTCGAGCCCTGTTCCGCCTACCACAGTGCACCAAGCCCTTTTTGCGGGGGCGTAGTTCAGTCGGTTAGAACGCCGGCCTGTCACGTCGGAGGTCGCGAGTTCGAGTCTCGTCGCTCCCGCCATTTAAGCACAAGGGGTTACGCGCCATGCGTAACCCCTTGTGCTTTTCTGGCTGCGCCGCCGTCCCTTGCCCCTCCCGGTGACCCGGCTATAGTGCTCCCCCGCGGAACCGCTCACCCCTGCGCCGGGCTCGTTCCCGGAGGAAGATCGTGTCATGGGAATCCGGATCGGCATCTCGGGCTTCGGCCGGATCGGGAGGAACCTCCTCCGGATCGGGTACCGGGAGCCCGACCTGGAGTTCGTAGCCGTCAGCGACGTGGCCGACCTCGAGTCTTTGGCGTATTTGCTGAGCCACGGGACCATCGAGGGGGCCTTCCCCGAGGAGGTCCGCGTGGAGGGAAACCATTTCCTGGTGGGGCCCCAGCGGGTGCGGTACCTGAGGGAGTCGACGCCGGGGGTGATCCCGTGGGACGTGCTCGGCGCCGACATCGTGCTCGAGTGCACGGGGAGATTCCGGCATCGGGAGGAACTGGAGCGCCACCTGGCCGCCGGCGCCCGGAAGGTTCTCCTCTCCACTCCCGCCCTCGACCCGATCGACCGGACGATCATCAACGGCGTGAACGACGGAGACCTCCGTCCCGAGGACCGGATCGTCTCCAACGGCTCGAGCTCGAGCCACGCCTTGGGCCTCGCGCTCAAGATCCTCCACGACGCTGCCGGGGTGGAGTGGGCCTTCATGACGACGGTGCACGCGGTCACCGGGGACCAGCAACTGAGCGACACCGCGAAGCCCAGCCCCCGGTGGAGCCGCAGCGCCGCCAAGAACATCATCCCCAACCCCACCTGGGCCCCCGGGGCCGTGGAAGAGATGATCCCGGCCCTGAAGGGGCGCGTAAAGGGGGTCTCCCTCAACGTACCCGTGATGGTCGGGTCCAACATCGACCTCGTGACCCTCCTCGGCAAGCCCCTCTCGGCCGAGGACGTGAATGCGATCTTGCAGGACGCGGCCGAGGGGGCCTACCGAGCCCTCGCCGACTACACCGAGGACCCCATCGTCTCGAGCGACGTCAAGGGAAACCTCGCGTCCGCGGTCTTCGACGCCTCCGCCACCATGGGCATGGGGCCCGGGCTGGTCAAGACCCTCACCTGGTTCGACAACGGCTGGGCCTACGCGGCCCGCATGCTCGAGCTCGCCCGCCGGATGGCAGCGGCCGGGCCTCGGGCCGGAGGGTAGCGCCATGCACATCGCGATCAACGGGTTCGGCCGCATCGGGCGCACCGTGTTCCGCCTCCTGGAGGCGCGAGACGAGATGCAGGTGGTGGCCGTCAACGACCTGGCCGACAACCAGGCCCTGGGGTACCTGCTGCGGCACGACACGATCATGGGACCCTTCCCGGGCCCGGTCACCGTGGAGGGGGACGTCCTCCGGAGCCCGCGACAGGCGGTGCAGATGCTCTCGCTGCGTAGCCCCGGAGAGCTCCCCTGGAAGAGCCTGGGGATCGACTACGTGATCGAGGCCACGGGGGTCTTCCGCACGCGGGAGCAGCTCCAGGCCCACTTGGACGCGGGAGCCGGCAAGGTGGTGCTCACCGTGCCCGCCAAGGACGAGATCGACGCCACGGTGGTCCTGGGGGTCAACGAGGACCAACTCGGCCCCGAGCACCGCATCGTCTCCAACGCCTCCTGCACGACCAACTGCCTGGCGCCCCTGGCCGCCGTCCTCGACCGGGAGTTCGGGATCGAGCGGGGACTCATGACCACGGTGCACGCCTACACCAACGACCAGCGGCTCGCCGACGTGCCCCACTCGGACTGGCGCCGGAGCCGCGCCGCGGCGGAGAACACCATCCCGACCTCGACCGGGGCGGCTCGGGCCGTGGGCAAGGTGCTGCCCCACCTGAAGGGGAGGCTCGACGGTATGGCCATGCGGGTGCCGGTGCCGGACGGATCCATTGTCGACCTGGTAACCGTCTTGCGGGAGCCCGTGACGGTGGAGAGGATCAACGACGCTCTGCGGGCGGCGGCCGGGACCGAGCGGCTCCGGAAGGTGCTGCGCTACTCCGAAGCACCGCTGGTGTCGAGCGACATCATCGGCGACCCCCACTCTTCGATCTTCGACGCCCCCCTGACCCAGACCATCGGGGAAAACGCCGCCAAGACCCTGGCGTGGTACGACAACGAGTGGGGTTACTCCAACCGGGTCGTCGACCTCCTGGAGGTGCTGGAGGGCCTGAAGCACTAAGGGGGCTCCCCTTCCGAACCACAGGGGCGCGGCGTGAGCGCGAGTCCGGCTCTCGACGGGCGGGCTAGCAGGTTTCCGTGCGCGCCCCCGCCTCGTCCCGCAGGAGACACGGACCCCGCCCCGGAACGCCCTCCCTCGTTTCTCCCCCTTCCGTCGCGGTCCCCTTGGACGACTTTTTTTTCACTCCGGGCTTGACGGCCGGACTCCAGGTGGTTACC
The DNA here is from genome assembly GCA_964647795.1 of uncultured Thermodesulfobacteriota bacterium. GTDB lineage: Bacteria > Desulfobacterota > Deferrisomatia > Deferrisomatales > JACRMM01 > JBFLZB01. Next base: position 924 of record CAZYJP010000108.1, on the reverse strand, counting down.
TTGCCGCTCCGTTAGCACTCCTGGTGGTCGAGTGCTAGCAACCTGGCTGGACCCCACCCCCCCAATCCACTGGGAAAGAAGGAGGCACGTGCAATGAAGATTCGACCCCTGCAGGACCGCGTGATGGTGAAGCGCCTCGAGGAGGAGCAGAAGACGGCCGGCGGGATCATCATCCCGGACACGGCCAAGGAGAAACCCCAGAAGGGAGAGATCGTCGCCGCCGGCCCCGGCAAGCGCAACGAGGACGGCAAGATCCAGCCCCTCGACATCAAGGCGGGGGACAAGGTGCTCTTCTCGAAGTATGCGGGCACCGAGATCAAGGTGGAGGGCGATGAGCTCCTCATCATGCGCGAAGACGACATCATGGGCGTGATCGAGGGCTGAGGCTCCGCACCCCCCCAGACCAACCTATCCGAAGGAGGAATACGAGATGGCTGCAAAGAAGATCGAGTACGGGCAGGAGGCCCGGGGCGCACTCCTGAAGGGCGTCGACACCCTGGCCAACGCCGTGAAGGCCACCCTCGGCCCGAAGGGCCGCAATGTCATCATCGAGAAGAGCTGGGGAAGCCCCACCGTCACCAAGGACGGCGTGACGGTCGCCAAGGAGATCGAGCTCAAGGACAAGTTCCAGAACATGGGCGCCCAGATGGTTCGCGAGGTCGCATCCAAAACCTCGGATGTGGCGGGAGACGGCACCACCACCGCCACCGTGCTGGCCCAGGCCATCTTCCGGGAAGGGTCCCGCCTGGTGGCGGCCGGCCACGACCCCATGGACATCAAGCGGGGCATCGAGGCCGCGGTGGAGAAGTGCGTGGCCAAGCTCAAGAGCATCTCCAAGCCGGTGAAGGACCGCAAGGAGATCGCCCAGGTCGGCACCATCTCCGCCAACAACGACCCCACCATCGGCGACACCATCGCCGAGGC
>CAZYJP010000107.1:0-7089 GCA_964647795.1 uncultured Thermodesulfobacteriota bacterium | reverse complement strand
GAGCACACGTCTGACTGGAGTTCAGACGTGTGCTCTTCCGATTATTGGTCGGCTGCGGGCGGCCCTGGACGGGGCAGCGCGTCGAGATCGTCGGCGTGCAAGCGAACCACGAAGCGCCGCCGCTCGTGCTTCATCACCACCACGAGTCGGCCGGCCAGGCACGCGATGTCGCAGGCCCCCCCGCTCCCGGGCAGCCGCACCGTGCGCCCCTCGTCCCTCACCTCGGTGGTGTTGAGGTTTCCGTGGCGGTCCACCTCGGCGCCGCCGATGAACCCGAGATCCACGCGGCCGGCCTGAAGGAGCCCCATGGCCAGTTCCATGCCCATGCACATCCGGGCCTCGCGGATGTTGGGGGAATCGCTCATGGTGATGAGGGGCGCTGCAGCCGGGGTGTCCCGCAGGACGCCGTTCTCGAAAAGGCCCACGGCCCTCGGGGCGTTGGTGGAGCGCGCCAGGAGAAAGGCGAGCAGGGGAAGGCGCATGCCCACGAAGACCAACTCCCGGTCCCGGATCTCCCGGGCGGCACGGGCGATCATGAGCTCGCCGGGGGTGTAGTCTCGCATCATCGCGTCCGCCTCCGTCACCGTTCGACCCTTCCGCCGATCAGTACCCGTAGTCCGCGGGGGCGGAGTATGCGTGCTCCGCGACCTCGATTCTCTCGAGCCGGCCCTCCACCCGCAGCGCCTCTACGTATGCCCCGTGGCTTCCGGGGCCGAGCACGTATCGGTCCAACCAGGCGAGGAAGCCTTCCCGGGTCCGGCTGGCTACGTGGTACTCCGCGTAGAACCGGTGGTCCCGGTTCCCGTACCCCTGGCAGGGGGAGGGGTGGCTTCCCCAGGGAACCTCGGCCACGGCGGAGACCAGGAAACCGGGGATGAGGGTGCGGTTGGGGTCGCTGGCGATCACCGAGGGGGGGACGATCTCCTCGGCCACCAACACCACCTTGCGGGCGGCGAAGGCTGCCTCCTGGGTCACACCCAGATTGCCCCAGACGTGGGCGTTGCCCTTGGCGTCGGCCCGCTGCACGTGGAGCACGGCCACGTCGGGCTCGATCGCCCGCACGGCCACCATGGTGGTGTTCGTGAAGGGGCAGCGCATCGTCGTGAGGTCGAGATTGCGCTCGAGGATCGAGCTGCCCAGGGCCGTGCGGGTCGGGAGAAAGGAAAGGCCCTGGGCCGCGGCCTTGAGCCCGGTCTGGAGGGTGAAGTTGGTGTGCTCCGCCACCTCCAGGGGCCGGGGGACCCCCGTCTCCACGGCCCGGCGAAAGTTGTACCCCGACCCCATCATCACGTTGCCCACCCACGCCGCTTCCACCCGTCGGGCACACCCGGCGCCGATGAGGACGTCGAAGAGCATGTCCGAGATCGGGCCCACGAGGGTGAGGTCCCGCAGTCCCTGACGCACCATCTCGAACCCTGCGGCGAACGGGATGAGAGACTCCAGGGCCGTGCCCATGACCACGGAGTCGCCGGGTTGCACGAACTGGGAGATCGCCTCCTCCAGCGTTACCCGCTTGGTGTCCACCCTAGTGCCTCAGACCACAGGTCCGAAGGAGATTCGGCCGCCCCCGCACCCCGGTCTGCGGAGTTACTCGTGACTCGGACCACCCATGGTCCTCGCCTCCCGGCAGCCTGCGGCTGTCCGATTCCGCGCTCCTGCGGAATCGTCGGTCAAATATGGCCAATTTTCTCCCTCCTCGCGCCTTGCAGCCCAAGCCGAGGGCGCCCTCGATATCACCCAGACCTGTGGTTTGAGGCAGCAGGCTGCTGAAAAACCAGCCTGCGTGCGTCCCATGGATGGGGCGCCGAATCTCGGCGCTTGAAACGCGTGGTGATTCGTGAGGGTTCGAAGGGGCCGTCCCCGAGACGATTCCCCAGGACAGGGGAATCGGACGCGCCGTCGGCGCGCCCGGAGGGCGAGCCCCGGGACGGGGCGAGTCAACCCGTAGATGAAAAACCCGGGAGGGGGTTTTCAGCACCCTGCTAGTCCTCCGCGAAGACCAGGCAGGTGTTCTTGAGTTTCTCCCTCCCTCTCGCCACGATCTCCTCTTCGCTCATCTCCTCCTTGAGCTCGCCCCAGTAGTTTACGGTGTCCCCGATCAAGAGCATGGAGACGAGCCGCACGGCGTCCAGGATCAGCTCCACCATGTGCGCGCACCCGCGGGGCCCGCCCATGCGTCTCTGGATCTCCCGGACCACGCCCCGGCCGATCGTGAGTCCAACCAGCCCCGGGATGGCTTCGGTGCCCCGTAGGCACCGGGTGAGCGGAGTCTTGCTCATGGCGCCCTTGGCCGACTCGATGACGGCCGTGGAGACCCGGACCACCATCTCCAGGTGAAAGGAGTGCTCCAGGTCGAGGAGGGAGCTCGTCACCTGGAGCCGATCGTCGTCGATGCGCTTGACGTTGGAGTGGATGCTGCGCTGGAAGATGTCCATGGGGCTCCACGGGGAACGGTTTCGAGGGTTGGGGCAAAACGCGCACCGTTCGGATCAAAACGAAGGGGGCGAGATCACCCGGAGGGCGCGCGTGGTTCCGACGCCCGGGTTCTTCCAGCGGTGAGGGATGGCGGAGCTGAAGTAGATCTGCTCTCCGCGGTCCGCCTCGAAGAGCTCGCCAATGCTGAATTCCAGGGTCTGGGTGATCGTCTTCAGGCTCGCGATGGACGGGGAGTTCTTGGCGTTCTCGATCTGCGACAAGAAGCTCTTGGAGAAACCCGTTCTTCGCGCGAGATCCTTGAGGCTGTACCTTCGGGCGAGGCGGGCGCTCTTGAGCTTCTGCCCCAGCATCGGGCCTCCTCAACCGTGGATTTCCCGCAGTGCCGGCCGCCGACCTTTGTAAACGAACGTCCTCTCCTCGTCAACGGCGACGTGCGGGCAAGGGGATGCGACGCGGGGCGCTCCGTCAGAAGACCAGTGCTGCTCCGAGGTACGGGCCCGACTGGGTGTAGTGAAGGAGTATGTCGTCCCATTCCACGTCGATGACGAAGCGGCGGTAGCCTCCGACGATCTCCAGGAAGGGGAAGGGGGTGAGGGCGGCCTCTGCCTGGAATTCCCAGAGGGCGTAGCTCTGATACGCGATGCCGACGGCCCGGGCCCGCGCCTCGAGCCAGCCGGCCAGGAGACCGAGACGGGCTCCCGCGCCGATCAGCGGGAGGGGGATTTGGAAGGACTGGGACGCCTCCACCAGACCCGTGACCCCGTTGATGCTTCCGTCGCCGCTCATCTTCAGCTCGCCGTCCAGGTACGTGACTTGAAGGATCGGTCCCAGGGAGAAACCGGCCAGAACACCCTCCAGACGGACCAGGTCGTACTGGTAGGCCAGGTCCAAGGACGTGTACTCGAGGGAGCTCTCTGCCCTTCCTTCCGCGGAAAACGTCCTTCCCCCGAACACGATGTCCTGGGAGAGGGTCTTCTGCCCCGAGTAGTCCACCCGCATGGCCGAGAGGGAAAGACGGTGTCGCCCCGCCCTGAGCCACGCCTCGGCGAAGAAGAAGTTCTCGTCGTCGATGCCCAGGTCATCCTCGACGTCGACCAAGGTCCCCGTGATACCCCTCTTGTCGAAGCGGAACTCCCCGGAGAAATCGGGGATCCAGTAGGCTCCCTTGACCCCGAGCTCGAAGGCTGCTGCGGCGAACCCGGGCAGGGCGAGGAACAGGCAGAGGGCGCACAGCGTTACGGTTCGTCTCATGGGGGCACCTCAGGATTCCAGGGTGGCTCGGCTGCTGGGTCGGGAAACCAGGCGTCCCATCGGCAGAACGCGCGTCCGGCATGAGGGCCCACCTGCCTCGGGTGTCGAAACCGTAGGCGGCCTCGCATGGCACGGAAGGGTCCCCGTCAGGGGCACCCGTTCGGTCACGAGGTGAGACTCCGGGCGATCTGGGTCAGGAGGCGCTCGGTTCGGGTGGACCGGAGCCGCCGCAGTCCCGGCAGTTCCTTCGCGGTTTCCTCGGCGAAGGCGTCGAGGAGGGCGGCACCCTCCTTACCGAGTCGGCCCTGGCGCCGCTCGCCCTCCAGGCGCGCGGCGCCTGCCAGGAGGCCGTACTCCCGGGCGCTCAGCCAGGTGAGGCGCCTCAGGAAGAACTCGCGGGAAACCACCCCCATTCCGTAGCAGAGAAGCCCCAGGCGGAGCAGTCGGCGAAACGCCCGTCCACAGCGCCGGGCGAGGGCCAGGGCCCTCCGGACCCCGGCGTCCGCGGAGGGCATAGGCCCTTCGGACCGGCGGAAGGCGTCCCGGACCAAGGCCACCGCTCGGGCCGAGGTGCCCCGGGGGAGGGCCTCGCGGAGGGATCGAAGAAGGAGGAGGGCGGGGTATATCGAATGGATCTCGGTGGTTCCCTCGAAGATCGTCGCCACCCGGTAGTCCCGCATGCGCTTCTCGTAAGGGCTCGTGGAGAGATACCCAGAACCCCCGGCCACCTGCATGGCGTCGTAGAGCACCGCCCAGGCCCGGGTGGTGCAGAAGAGCTTGCAGTGGCTGGTCTCCAGCGCCACGTTGGCGGTGGGGTCCTCCTCGAGCTGCCGGGCGGCAAACTCGACCATGGCCTGGCCCACGTACGCGCTGACCTGCGCAGAGGCGATCTTTTCCTGGACCAGCTCGAAGCTCGCGATGGGGACTCCGAATTGAACACGGGACTTGGCGCGCCGGATCATGTCCGTGACCGAACGCTCTACGAGGCCGAGGCCGGCCGCGCACACGGCCAGCCGGCCGTAGCTCAGCACCGTCATGGCGATCCGGAACCCGTCCCCCGGTTTTCCGAGCAAGTTCTCGACGGGGACTTTCACGTCGTCGAAGCGAAGGAACGCGGTGGAACTGGCCTTGAGGCCCATCTTGGGCATGTCCGGTCCGACCGTCAGCCCCTCCGAGGCCCGCTCCACGATGAAGGCCCCCATGTGGCCCGGCCGGTGACCGTGGAGTTGGGCGAACACCGTGAACCCCTGGGCGTAGTTTGCATTGGTGATGTATGTCTTCTGGCCCTTCAGGACGTAGTGGGTGCCGTCCTCGGAGAGCCGGGCCGTGGTCTGGATGTGTTTGGCGTCGGATCCCACCTCGGGCTCGGTCAGGGCGTAGGCGAAGATCCGGCTGCCCGCCGCGGCGGGAACCAGATACTGCTTCTTCTGCTCGTGGGTGCCGAAGAGCACGATTCCCTGGATGCCGATGGAGAGGTGGGCCAGGGACACCAGGGCAAGGGAGAGATCGACCGGAGCCATGCGCTCCACGACCTTCAAGTACTGGGAGAACGGGAGCCCCAGCCCCCCGTAGTCCCGGGGCACGGTCATCCCAAAGAAGCCTCGGCGCCCCATCGAGGCCAGGGCCTCGGGTGGTACGCCGCCGGCCTCCTCGAGGTCCTCCGGAGGGAACTCCGTGGCGAAAGCCTCGAAGGCCCGGGAGAGGCGGTGCACGTCGTCGCTGGGTTCCCCGACACCAAAGGAAGCGAAGAACGCGCGGTCGAAAGACCCGCGCAGGCGGAGGTCGTGGAGAAAGCTTCGCCCGGCCATGTCTCACCCTTCGGGAGGGAGTGGTGCCAGGCTCGCAGGGTAACCGAAGGTCCGGAGGAGGCAAGGCCTTCCGGTAGGGGACCCGCGCCGTGACGTTCCGCGAAGCGGTCTCGCGGAGCGATGGTTGCCTACGGTGCGGCCTGACCGCCAAGGGGCTCGCAGGCGTCCACCTCGTGGGCGCCGGTCAGGCCGAGGAGCCGATCCACCGTGACGGGGACAGCGGAGTGGTCGTTGCCGGCCGCCGGGAAGACCGTGCGAAACCGCCGAAGCGACGAGTCTACGACGATCCGCAGGCCTGGCGGGAGAAGGAAGGGGCATACCCCTCCCGGTGGGTAGCCCGTGTGGAGAACCACGTCTTCGGCCGTGGGCAGCCTCACCTTGCCCGTGAGACCGGTGGCTTTCTTGAGCTTGCTCCCGATGATCTTCACGTCCCCGGAGGCGACGACCGCCACGGGAACCCCCCCGACCACGAAGAGGACGGTCTTGGCGATCTCCCCCACGGAGCACCCCATGGCCCGGGCTGCGGTCTCCGAGGTGGGCGTGGGCTCCTCGAGCTCCCGCACCTGGATTCCGTGGTCGGCCAGGTAGGCCTTCACTTCCTCGATCGTGGGCACGGGATGTTCTCCTGGACACGCGGGCCGTGCGTTGCCACTCTGTTTTCGGGACTCTACACGCATCGGACGGGAGTGCACCATAGGCAGCCGATCCGCTCGGCTCGGGCGGGCCTGTGGGGAACGGTGGGAAGTATCCCCGTCATGGGCGGCGAGGGGTCCTCCGGCTCATGGCCGGCGGAATCGGGCCGAAAAGAGCACGGTGGGAACCGGGGGCGTTCCCACCGGCACGAACCGGCAACCGGAGGGGCAGTCACGATGCAGAACACGGTCGTCGTCCACTCTACCGACGGGACCATCCAGAAGGGGGTTACCAACGATTTCTTCCCCAACAAGGAGACGTTTCACCTGAGCGAGAAGGAAGCCGGGGAGATCCGGGAGATCTCCCTCCGAGGACTCAAGGCCGTGTTCTTCGTCAAGAGCTTCGAGGGCAACCCGGAGTATCGAGAGCGGTCCGACCGGGAACGGGTGGGCTTCGGAAAGAAGATCGAGGTCCGCTTCCGGGACGGGGAGACCCTGCTCGGCTTCACCCAGGGATTTTCCCCAAACCGGACGGGATTCTTCGTCTTTCCGGCAGACCCCGAGAGCAATAACGATCGGGTCTTCGTGCTCAATGCCGCCACCGAAGAGGTCCGCTTCCTGTAGGGGGGCGCGGGGGCAGCCTGGACGGTCACTTCCCCGGTCCGGAGGGGCGGCCCGGAGGCGGCCCCGGTTGACGGACGGCCCGAATCCCGTACACTGTCGCCCCCTGTACCCCGATTCTGGGTTTCTGCGCTGAGGAGGTCACAATGTCCCGCACCCGAAAAGAGCTTACGTCCCTCGTGGTGGTCCTCGCCCTCCTGTGCCTGTCGCTTCCCACCTCCCCGGCGGTAGCCGGCTGGATGCCGACCCGCGCGGCCGTGGAGGGCCCCAAGGCGCGGCTGGTCTCGGTCCTGGAACGCGAGGAGGTGGTTCGCACCCTGGAAACCCTCGGCCTCGACCGG
>CAZYJP010000106.1:4258-7136 GCA_964647795.1 uncultured Thermodesulfobacteriota bacterium | reverse complement strand
GTTCACGCTGGCAGCCGGCCTGGGCCTCCTGGCCGGCTGCGGGGGCAGCAGCAGCAGCGGCGGCCCGGGCGCAACCCCGGCACGTGCCTTCGGCGAGATCGAGAGTCTCGGCAGCATCGTGGTCAACGGCGTGAAGTTCGAGGTCGAAGACGGCCTCGTGGTAGGGCCCGACAACCAGGCCCCGGCCCCGGGGATGGTCGTCGAGGTGGAAGGCGAGATCAACCCTGACGGCGTCACCGGCTTCGCGACCCAGGTCGTCTTCGAGGACAACGTGAAGGGGCCGCTCACCGAGGTAACGGGCGACGCCAGCGTCGCGGTCGGCCAGGTCATGGGCCAGACGGTTGTCTTCGAGGACAACGTCACGAAGTTCGACCCGGCTACCGGCATGCCGCTCGGGGACGATGTGGACAAGGTCTTCCAGGTGAGCGGCTTCCAGGACGAATCCGGCACGATCCATGCCACCTTCGTTCGGGAGATCGCTGACGGGGGCGTGCTGGAGGTGACGGGCATCGTGAGCAACTTGGGTGCAACCACGTTCGAGATGAACGGGCTCACGGTCGACTATAGCGGCGCGACTCTCCGCGACCTTCCCCCCGGCGGCCTGGCCAACGGCCTCCTGGTAGAGGCCAAAGGCACCGACTTCAACCCCATCACCGTCACCCTGACCGCGACAGAGATCGAAGGCAAGGTGCGCGGCCTGGGCGACGACATGCCCAAGGTCCACGTGGAAGGCATGATCGCGAACCTGACCGGCACCACCTTCACCCTGAACGGCCAACTCGTGAATTACGCCAACTCCGGCTTCCGCGCCGGTGACGAGACGGACCTGGCCAACGGCATCAAGGTCGAGGCCGAGGGCCCGCTGGTGGGCGGTGTGGTCATGGCGGTGCGTGTGACCTTCAAGGCGAGCGTGCGGATCGAAGCCACGGTGGCCTCCGTGGGCGCAGGATCGCTCACGTTCCTCGGTCTGGACGGGATCGAGGTGCTGGTGCACCCCGACATCACCCGGGGCTTCGGCGACTTCGCAGGCCTCCAGGCGGGCACTGACGTGAAGGTGCGCGCCCGGCAAGGAGCCACTGACCTCGTTGCCACGCGTCTCGAGGTCGAGGGCGCGGGCACCGACCGGACCATCATCCGGGGTCCAGTGACGGCCGTGGCCAGCGACGTCGTGACGATCCTCGGCACGGTGGCAGTAGACACCACCCTGATCCTCAACGAAAACTTCAAGGATCACGAAGCCGTGATCGGCCGCACGGCCTTCTTCTCGGCCCTGCGGGTGGGCGACATCGTCAAGGCCCGCTTCCGCGACGGCATCTGGGACGAGATCGAGTTCCAGGACTGAACCACACCACGGCCCATGACATACGGGCAGGAGGCCCACCCCCCCGGGGTGGGCCTCTCTCTCTTGGTGAACCAGGTCCAGGGAAGTGTGGTTACCCGGTCACGGTGATGGCCGTCTGTGCCGTGTAGAGGAGGCGGCCGGTGATCGGGTCGAGGAATCTCACCGTCGCAGGGTATTCCCCGGGGGCCGTCGGCCGGATCAGGAGGTCCCACCGCATGGCCGAAGAGTGGAGGAACGGGGTGTTCGCCGGGAGGGCGAAGGGCCTCGAGTACTGTTCGAAGGGGGGCATCCCGAGGGCGCGGCCGTCCATGGCAATCACCTCGGCATCGATCCCGAGGGTGATCTCGTGCATGACGTAGTCCGAGGATGCGACCCGGACGAGCAGGGTCTGCCCGACCCCGACCGTCGGCGCCACGACGGGCCCGAACAGCGGGTGGTCGGCCGCAGTGAAGGGCCTGAGGTCGTTGAACCGCCGGGGGATGCCGGTCCACACGAAGATGTCGGGCCGAAAGTCGTTCAGGATGCCGTCCTGGGTGAACGTGTCCGGGTGCACCGGGTCGTCGTCGTCGCAGTCCTGCACGAAGGCCATGTGGCCCAGGGAATGCCACTCGCTGTCGATGGAGTCGAGGGCCCAGAGGGCCTCCACGTCGTAGCGCACCGCGTGGTCGGTGCGGGCCACCGCGTCCGGGTTGAACATCGCCGCGAAGCCCGGGCCCCCGGTGGGGTAGGTCTGCATCCGTTCGGGTTCGGCCGGGTCCGGGGGGTCGATGATCATGAAGCCATAGAGCCCCATCTCGAAGTGGAGGGGCGTGTTGACGTGGCAGTGGTAGAAGTAGGTCCCGGCGTCCCGGGGCTGGAACTGGTAGATGAAGCTCCCGCTCACCTCGAAGGAGAGCTTCCCCACCCCGTCGTTCATCGGCGAGCCCTCGATGCCGTGCCAGTGGATGGTGTGGGGCCCCCCCGAGGCGTTCACGGTTGCGTGGACGAGGGCCCCCTGGGGGATGCGCAGGGTCTTGGAGGGGAAGTTCCTGCCTTCCTCCGTGTCGTCGTCCCGGTCCCGGATGACCCACATCCGCACCTGGCCCCCGTCCGGCAGGTCCAGGTCGAAGGTGTCGATGAGGCTCAGGTCGAAGGTGACGTCGGGCGGGAAGATCAGGTCGACCTCGTTTCCGCTGGTGTTCGGCGGACAGGAGAACTTGTGGAATTTGGGCAGGTCCTCGGGGTGCATCTCCCCGCGGGGGATGACGGTCAGGGCCATGGGGATCCTCCTCTCGTCGGTATCGGTCGGCGGGCTCGGCCGGCGGCTGAGCTCCGGCTCAATGGGGGAAGTCCACGCCGTCGATGTCTCCGAGGAGCTCGAAGTGGGTCACGACCCCCTGGGGGTAGTTGCCCCCGGCCGCCGTCTGGGACTGCTCCATGTGGCAGTGCATCGGGTACTCGAGGGGAGACTGGGACACGCCGCCGAACTCGCTCGCGAGCTCCCCCGCGAGGAGAACCCGCAGGGGCGTCGCGGGGTCCCCCGGGATGTCCGGGGGG
>CAZYJP010000106.1:0-4248 GCA_964647795.1 uncultured Thermodesulfobacteriota bacterium | reverse complement strand
TGAAGGGCACCAGCCAGTCCACCCGGTCCTCCGGGAAGATGTGGTAGGTGTCGATGAAGTACACGTTGTCCCGGACCTGGCCGTTGACCGCCGTCACGTAGAAGTGGTTGGCGTGGAGGTGGTCGGAGTGGGTGAAGAGGCCGGCGTTGAGGATCCGCACCAGCATGGGCTGGCCGATCCGCCCCTCGAGGAAGGTGTCGTGGTCGTGGGAGGAGAAGACCCCGGACTTGCCGTTGAGGGTGAAGTAGCGGGGCAGGAACTCGTTGCGCATCACGAGCGGGTCGATGAACACCCCGTTCTCCGCCATCTCGTGAAAGCGCGGGTCGATCTGATGGTGCACCCAGATCCGGGTCCGCTCGCGCTGCCAGCCCGGCGGGGTGAGGGCGTGCCTCGGGAAGTGGGCCGTGGTGCCCAGGTCGTCGAAGAGCTGCTGCACGGCCTGCGTGGGCTGGCTGTAAGGGGTGTTGAGGTCTTCCGCCGGCAGCACCACCAGCGCCCCGTGGAGCCCCAGCACCCGGTTCACCGGGGCGTTCAGGGGGTCGAAGTACAGGTGGGTGCCGGCCGCGGGTGCGGTGAACTCCACGGCGGCCGTCTCGCCCGGCGGGATGGGGCCGCTGTCGACCACGCCGGGGACGGCGAAGGCGTGGTCCTCGTCCAGATGATTGGTGACGAGGACCCGGAGGGCGTCCCCCTCGGTCGCCTGGAGGACCGGACCCGGAAACCGGGGTCCGGTCTGGGGGCTCTCGAAGGCCCAGACGAACACCGTCCGGCCGTCCACCATCTCCGCGAGGGCGGCGGTCATGCTCAGCTCGACGACCGTCACCTCCCCGTTGCCGTTGCCGTTGCCGTTCCCGTTGCCGTTACCGTCGCCGTTTCCATTTCCGTCGCCGTCCCCGTCACCGGCTGCGGAGCGGCCGCCGCCGCTGCTGCCGCAGCCGACCACGATGAAGGCCACGCCCGTCCCCGCGGCCTTGAGGAACTCCCGCCTTCTCATGCCTCTCCTTCCTTTCCCCCGCTCGGAGCAGGGCCTGATGGATGCTGGGGAATGAGCGGAACCGACGCGATCGGCGAAGCCACGGAAACCCTTCCTCCGGCCCCAGGGAGGCACGGATCCCGAAATCGCGGTGGTTTGGCTCGGAGTATCCCGGCGTCATCGCCGGAAGGCAATGGGGAGATTTACCCATTTTGGTTCATCCGGAAGACGGCCGGGTGGGTCCGCCACTCCGGCGGCCGATGCCGGACGACCGGATGCTTGCGAGCCCTCGGGTCCTCCGGAACTCCCGAAGGGACGACAGGCCCCGACGGGGATACGGTCATCGAGCGGCCGTCCGCCTGCGCCGTCGGACCCACCCGGCCGTCCTCGAGGACGGCAACCCGTCATTCCCCGGAAGAACCCCCATTTTCCACTCGGGGAAAGCCCTGCCGGGCGGCTCGGAGCCTTGCCCCGCCGCGGCCAAGCCCGTGGGCGCCGACGAGGGGTGGGGAGACGAGGGTTGGGGAATCGACCGACGCAGGACCAGGGGAAGGGACTCAGAAGAGCTGGCGGCGGCCGGAGGAGGAGAGGATGCCCAGGCTCTCGCGGTACTTGCTCACGGTGCGGCGGGCGATCTTGAGGCCGAATTCCTGGGAGAGGAGCTCGCCGATCTGGAGGTCGCTCAAGGGATTGCGGGGGTCTTCCTTGCCCACGATCTCTCGAATGCGGGCCTTCACGCTGCGGCTCGCCAGGTCGTCGCCGTTGCGGCTCTGGATGGCGCTCGAGAAGAAGAACTTGAGCTCCACGGTGCCGTGGGGGGAGTGCATGTACTTGTTGGTGGTCACCCGGCTGACGGTGGACTCGTGCATCCCGATGTCTTCGGCCACGTCCTTCAGGATGAGGGGGCGCAGGTGGGCGACCCCCCTGTCGAGGAATTCGCGCTGGAACCGCACGATGGACGAGGCGACCTTGAAGAGGGTCTGCTGGCGCTGGTGGATGCTCTTGATGAGCCACAGGGCGGCCTGCATCCGCTCCTGGATATAGCCCTTCGCCTCCCGGCCGGCGACGCTGTGGTCCTGGAGCAGGCTCTGGTAGTAGCGCGACACCCGAAGTTTGGGAACGCCGTCCTCGTTGAGCCGCACCACGTACTGGTCGCCCTCCTTGGTGACGAACACGTCCGGGACGACGTACTCGACCCGGGTGGTGGCGAAGCTCCGGCCGGGGCGGGGTTCCAGGCGGGAGATCTCGCTCGCCGCCTCCAGGATCTCCTCGTAGGAGAGGTCGAGCTCCTTCCCGAGTTTCTTGTAGTTCTTCGTCTCGAGGTGTTTGAGCCCGTGGGCGATCACCCGAACCACGGCCTCCCCCAGGTCGTGCTCCTCGGCCTGGCGCAGCAGGCACTCCTGGAGATTCCGGGAGGCGACCCCCAGGGGGTCGAATTCCTGCACCACGGCGAGCACGGCCTCCACGCTCTCGATGGGGGTCTGGGACGCCGCGGCGATCTCCTCCACCGTGGAGCGCAGGTACCCGTCCTCGTCCACGTTGCCGATGATGTGGAGGCCGATCTGCTTCTGTGGGGAATCCAGGTGGGCCAGGCGGAGCTGCCAGATCAGGTGGTCCTGGAGGGTCGCTTCGGAGGAGAGGAAGTTCTCGTAGGAGGGGCGGTCGTCGTCGGTATCCAGGGGGGTGTCGGAGGGGCTGCCGGAGTCGTAGTAGTTGAGATACTGCTCCCAGTCGATCTCGGGCGTGATGGGCTTCTCTTCGGGGGGGGGCTCGGACTCCGCCGCCCGCCTCTCCTCGGGGAGCTCGTCCTCGCCGGGCCCCTCGGCTTCTGGGGTCTCCTCCTCCCGCAACTCCTCCAGGAGAGGGTTCTCCTCGATCTCCTGCTGCACCCGGTCTACCAGTTCGAGGCGGGAGAGCTGGAGGAGCTTGATCGCCTGCTGGAGCTGGGGAGTCATCACCAGCTCTTGGGTCAGGCGCATCTCCTGGCTTACATGCTGCCGGATCTCAAGGGCCATGGCGTCTCAATCGAGGCGAAATCCCTCTCCCAGATAGACGGAGCGCGCCTTCGGGCTTCGGACGATGGCGTCTGGCGGCCCCTCCTCCAGGATGGTCCCCTGGCTCACGATGTAGGCGCGGTCACAAACGCCCAGGGTTTCCCGGACGTTGTGGTCGCTGAGTATGACACCGATGCTGAGGGCTTTCAAATGCAAAATCTGGTCCCGGAGATCGGCGATGGAGATGGGATCGATCCCGGCGAAGGGCTCGTCCAAGAGGATGAACGCCGGGTCGGTGGCCAGCGCCCGGGCGATCTCGACCCGGCGGCGCTCGCCCCCCGAGAGGAAGTGGGCCCTGCGCTCCTCCAGGTGGCGGATGGAGAAGGCCTCGAGGACCTCTTCGGTGCGGGCCCGGGCCGCGTCCCGATCCATCCCCCGCGCCTCGAGCACCGCGAACACGTTCTCCCAGACGGTGAGACGCCGGAACACGCTGGGCTCCTGGGGCAGGTACCCCAGGCCGCGCCGAGCCCTCTCCACCATGGGAAGCCGGGTGATGTCCTGACCGCCCAGGCGGATCGTGCCGCCGTCGGGCCGCACCAGACCCACGACCATGTAGAAGCTGGTGGTCTTCCCGGCCCCGTTGGGCCCGAGGAGCCCCACCACTTCCCCCCGCGCCACCCTCAGGTCGACCCCCGAGACGACGGCCTTCCCCCCGTACCGCTTCACGAGTCCCTCGGCCTCGAGCAGGCGCGGCCCTTCCATCAACGGGTTTCCCCCGGCGGGGCCCCGGGGAAGAGCACGGCCCTGGCCCCCTCGACCACGCTCCGGTCCTCGGCGAGGAACAGGGTGATCCGGTCGCCCGCCACCACGTCGCGCCCCCGCCACACCTTCGGGTCCCCGGTGAGGACGATGACGCCTTCCGCGGCGTCGTAGGTGGCCTCGGTGGAGGTGGCCAGGAGGTCTCCCCTGCGGATCCGCACGGCGCCCCGAGCCACCGCGGACCGCAGCTCGCGGGTCTCGGCGTCGATGCCGACCTCGAGCCGGTCGGCCTGGAGCACCAGGTCGCCTTGCCGGGCCACCACGTCCCCCTCGAAGACCACGAGGCCCTCGGCACCCAGGGCCTCGAGGCTGCGGGAGTCCACCTGGAGGGGCTCCGAGCCCAGGGCCCAGGCGGAAACCCCCTCCCGGGCCTGGGACTGGGCACGGGCCTGCCCCGCGCCGCCCAGGATCGCCAGCACGAGGGTCAGCAGAACGCCAGCGAAACACCGGGCCCCCCTGCTG
>CAZYJP010000105.1:0-7214 GCA_964647795.1 uncultured Thermodesulfobacteriota bacterium | reverse complement strand
CGTAGCCCCTCCCATCGAGGAGGGCCCAGGCCTGGGCGCTCCGCAGCAGGGCGAGGCCACCCCGGGGCGAGAGGCCGGCGCCATACTCCCCGGAGCGCCGGGTGAAGGCGAGGAGCGCCTGGAGGTAATCCAGCAGGGCCGGAGAGGCATGGACGCCGGAAACCGCCTCCTGCGCCTCCGCCAACTCCGCCGCGGTCGCGCAGGGCGCCATCTCCCGGAGCAGGAGGCGCCTGTCACGGCCCTGGAGAAGGGCCCGCTCCGCCTCGGGATCGGGGTAACCCAGGCGCAGGCGCATCAGGAAGCGGTCGAGCTGGGACTCGGGGAGGGGGAAGGTGCCCACCTGGTGGGTGGGGTTCTGGGTGGCGACCACGAAGAACGGATCGGGGAGGGGGCGGGTTTCGCCATCGGCGGTGACCTGGCCCTCTTCCATGGCCTCCAAGAGGGCGCTCTGGGTCTTCGGGGTCGCACGGTTGATCTCGTCGGCCACGATCACCTGGGCGAAGATGGGGCCCGGGTGGAACCGGAACACCCCGGCTCCCCGGTCGTAGACCGAGATCCCCAGGATGTCTGCGGGGAGAAGGTCGCTGGTGAACTGGACCCGGTGGAAGTGGAGGCCGAGAGCCCGGGCGAGCACCTGGGCCAGCAAGGTCTTCCCCACCCCCGGCAGGTCCTCGATGAGCAGGTGCCCCCGGGCGACCAGGCACGTCACCGCGAGGCGCACGGCGCGC
Organism: uncultured Thermodesulfobacteriota bacterium; assembly: GCA_964647795.1. Taxonomy (GTDB): domain Bacteria; phylum Desulfobacterota; class Deferrisomatia; order Deferrisomatales; family JACRMM01; genus JBFLZB01. The sequence goes on along the minus strand of CAZYJP010000105.1, from coordinate 6,486 downwards.
TCCTTGCCGAGCACCAGGCGCCCGGCGCAAGCCACCACCTCCTGGAGAGAGCCCCTCCGGGCCGCTGCCGCCGGCTCGTTCATGGGCCGATGATACCACCCCAGTTCCCGGAACCCACACCCTTTGTGGCCCCTTGCACCCCCCCTTAGAGTGTCCCTCCGACCCAGCAGCCGTCATATATAGCAGTTCTGGCATATACGATGGATTCCGTTGCCGGTTTTCCTTTGACTCCGCGCCCTCCCCTCCCGTTCTTTTCCTTATCATCAATCCCATGCACACTCGGTAAGCGCTGGCCTTCTCCGGCACGTTAGTTGCAATTCTCCTTTGCAGGACGAGACCCGGATGCGGAGCACCGAAAGAAACCTAACCTGTCACGGATGACAAACAAAGCAGCAGGAGGGAGTTATCATGAGCACTGAAATCATCATTCTCTTGGTCGTGTTGTTCTTAGTGTTCGGGGGCGGAGGCGGTTACTATTACAGCAGGCGACGCCGGTAGGCGTCACTTCGTAGGTTGCCGTGGGTCGGCTGCTCCGCAGCCGACCCACGCTCGCAGGGCGCGAAACACCTTCTGCCGTTCGACTTCTCTGCTCATTGGGTTTTCCTCTCCGAGGTTGTGGTAGGCACCTTACCTCTTACCAGGAGGGCCCCTCTTTTCGTAAGCTAACTTCTTTCTGTTTCTCTCCTTTACAATTTCACCCTCAACCTTTTTTCTGTCGGTCCCTGCAAGTACTAATAACGTTCGTGCAGAAGAGCGTTGCGTCATTCAGCGGCCCTGGATCGCATTCAGGAGCCGTTGCGCCAAGGGGTCGAGGGAGCCGGCTACGGCACAGTTTGCGGTAGAGGCCGCTTACCCCCGGGTACCTGGCAACCGACGCCCCCGGACGTCCAAACTCTCCGATCCCCGCTTGGGCCAAGGCCCGACGAGCGGCCGCCACGGCCGGCCGGCGGGCGCCGCAAAACTCCTCCACACCAAGGGAAGGGCCGAAGGGGACATTCGTGCAGAAGAGCGTTGCGCCTCGGGCGGCACGGTCGGCAAAAGGGGGATCGCCTCAGCCTGCTGCCCCCGGGCGGGTAGCCGTTCCCGTTGGCGGCGGGCGGTGCACAGAACCCCCGGGTGGTGGTGGGGCGACGTCCGTCTGGCTTGGTTCCGAGTCCGGGCGCGCCGGGCTTGAGGCCCCACGTGGCCGGGGTAGACTCTGGACCCGCAAGCAGCAAACCTGCGGGGACGAATCGAAAGGAGGGGTGCCATGACACATCACAATAACCCGGCGCTCGAGTGGATCCGCTCACAGGTCCGGGACGCCCACCGCCTTCTGGAGGGCACGCTGGAAGGGGTGACGGCGGAAGACGCCCACTGGCAGCCGCCGGGCCTCGCCTTGCCGATCGGCGCGACGTATGCGCACGTGGTGCTTTCCGAAGACGGGGTCGTCCAGGGGCTCTTCGCCGGGAAGACCCCTCTCTTCGCGGGCGAGTGGGCGGGCCGGGCGGGAATCAGCGAGCTCCAGCCCGGAGCGGACCCGGCCAAGCCGGGGTTCCCGGACTGGAGCGCCTGGAGCAGGAGGGTGCGGGTGGAGCTGACCGCGCTCCGGGATTACGCCCAGGCCGTGTACGCGGCCACCGACGCCTGCCTGGCGGGGCTCGGCGACGCCGACCTGGACCGCAAGCTCGACCTCTCCGGCCTGGGGCTCGGCGAAGCCAGCCTGGGGTTTGTCGTCAACAACGCCCTCCTGGGCAACGCCCTCACCCACTGCGGTGAGATCTCGTGCCTCAAGGGCCTGCGGGGAAGACGGGGCTACCCCGTCTGAGGCCGGGCTGCCGCCGGCTGGAATACCCGCTCAGGCGGCCAGGAACTCCCCCGGAGCCAGGGCGGTGGCGAGCGTGACGCCGTTGATGTCTCGGTGCTCGTTCCACGCGGCCGCGTCCCGGTTCCGGCCCTCGACCCAGAACTCCTCGAGCTCGCGGCCCACGGCTGCGTACCGCGAGAGCGCCTCGAGCCGCGGGAGCAGAGAGAGATCGAAGGGCCCCGGGTGTTCCCGCACCCAGCCCCGGAGCGACTCGGCTGCCTTCAGCCCGATCACCAGCCCCAACTCGCGAAACGCAAAGCGGTAGGCGGCCGGGAGATTCCGCTCCCGGCCCCGCCCCCACGATCCCAGGGCACGAGAGGAGGAACGGCCTGCCCACGCCGCCCCTCCCTTGTCCTCCCGGCGCCCGCGCGGAAGAACGGCAGGACCCGCTCCGTGTACGGGATGGACACCAAGTTCGTTAGGCAGATGCGAAAGGGTCGCCGGGCGAACCCGGGCGTCCGGGAGTACTTCGCCGCCGCGGTGTCGGAAGGCGGACGGACCTGCCTGCCCCGTGCAGTGGACCGGGGAGTCCGGAATCGGCGTTCGGTATCCGTCGGAACGGGTCTTCGGCACGGGCCCGCCGGCCGGGCCATGCCGAAGGAAGGTCTTGACACGATGCTCCGATCGGGGTAGAAACCGACCGGTCGGTTTCATCACAAGGAGAACCCATTGCGTCGAATCGGTGCCGATACACGGGAGGACATCGTAGCGCAGGCCTTGCAGCTTTTCACTCTCAAGGGCTATCACAGCACGTCGATCAGGGACCTGCTTTGCGCTACCGGCCTCACCAAGGGGGGGCTGTACGGACACTTCGCGACCAAGGAGGAAATCTGGGCGGCAGCCTACAAGCGGGCGGTCGAGATCTGGGGCGGCATCGTGTTCAAGGGCGTTCACGAGATCGACGATCCCGTGATGCGGATCCAACGGGTGATCGAGCAGGATCTGGGGGAATACGTCGGTGGACGAGTCTTCCAGGGTGGTTGCTTCTTCTTCAACCTTCTCGTGGAGCTCTCCGGTCAGTCGCCGTCCATGGCCGCTCAGATTCTCCGAGGTTACGACGCCTTTGCCGAGCACCTCGCCCGCTGGATTGCCGAGGGGCAGGCCAAGAAGCTCCTGCGGACGGACGCGAATCCTCGAGAGATCGCCGATTTCCTGGTGATCGCGTTGAACGGCGCGACGGCCCTCTTTTCGGCCCGGCAGGATGTGGAGGTGCTGGAGCGGGCGACCCGGCAGCTCCGGCATTATCTGGACACGTGGCGCACCTGACCGCCGTCGGCGACGGGAACGAAGAGGCCGGCGGCATCGTGCGCCTCGTTACATACCGACCGGTCGCCATCTTGGGACCCCAACACAGGGAGGCCATCCATGAAACAGGCAGGAGATCCGGATCCGGCCATGAGCGGCGATGGCGACACCGAGAAGGGCGATCCGATCGGCGAGGGGATCGTGGAGCGGTACGCACGCCGGGTCGGGTACTCCGAGGACCAGGTGGGCGCCTTTCGGCAGGGCAGCCATCGGGTGCGCCAGGTCACCCGCCTGGCACTGGCGGTCCGCAGGTACACGATGGAAGTCGAGGTGACCGAGTCTCGCCACTGCAACTCGGGCCACGCGGTGGGGCAGAAGCTCGTGCTGGACGTCGACGGCAACCTGATCGCCGAGCTCTGCCCGAAGAGAGTGTGCGTGTATCTGCTCTCCCAGCTCGCCGTGCCGGTGGCCCTGATCGACGAACGGCTGAGCGAGGGGCTCGTCCCGAACGACTTTCACTTCATGCGCCACGTGCGGTGCCCCGATGCGGGTGTCGAGTGCCTGGGCTACGGCGAGGTACGGGCGGCGATCCGGGTCGTCCCCCGCAGGCCGATCGACAGGCCGAACCGCCAGGCTGGGGAAGAACATCACCGGAAGGGAGGAGAGAGCGATGAAGGCACTCTATGAAAAGAGGGATCGCATCGCCTACGTCACCTTGAATCGACCCGAGGCCCTGAATGCGCTGGATGACGAGCTCAACGACAGGCTCGGGGAGATCTGGCAGGACTTCGGCGCAGACCCTTCGGTAGACGTGGCCATCTTGACGGGCTCCGGCCGAGCCTTCTGCGCGGGAGCCGACCTCAAGACATTCATTCCGAAGTGGGAGCACGCCACTCTTCTCGACGCACGCCGCAATGCAGCGTGCGGCATCGGGGGCGGGATCACGCGGGGAAGGCACCGCACCCTCAAGCCGATCATCGCGGCCATCAACGGAGCGGCGATCGGCGGCGGGTTCGAACTGGCGCTCGCCTGCGATCTCCGCGTTGCGGCGGACACGGCCAGGTTCGGGGTCTTCGAGGTACGCCACGGCCTTCACCAGGGCGATGGGGGCCTGGTTCGCCTCGTGGCGATCGCCGGCGTGGGGGTGGCGCTCGAGCTGACGCTGACGGGGAGAGAGGTTTCCGCGGACGAGGCGCTGAGACTCGGGCTCGTGACCCGCGTCGTTCCAGCCGGCGATGTCCTCGCTACCGCGGAGACCTACGCGAGGATGATCCTCGCGAACAGCCAGCAGGCCATTCGCTCGGCGAAGGAGACCGTCTTGGACATCATCGGACGGCCGCTCGACGACGCCCTTCGCCTCGAGACGATCAACGGCTACTCGAGCCTGGGGGATTTCTCCGAGGCGAGGACCCGTCTGGCCCGCTTCTTCCAGAAGAACTCCCCTTGACCCCCCCTCCCCCGAGCCGCTCCGCTCTCACGCAGCACGGAGCGGCCGGCGGTCGTGACGAAGAGCGGCGGGGCCGGTTCCGGAGGCTGCAGAACGGCTCGCTTCCCTGACGGGCGGGGGAGCCGCAGGCGAGGGCCCGAACAACCGGAACCGGGCTCGTCGCGGGGCGATGCAGGGTGTCAGCAACAGCCCGCCTCGGGCCGGCAACTCCCCCGGGTTCATCCCCGCTCCCACCGCCGCGGTGCGTCTCGGTCCATCCATCCCCGGGGCGGGTGCGGGGGGCGAAGGCAGCGGCCTGAGATCGCTGCTCCGGGGGGCCTCGTCGGGCGGCAGCACCGCCAACCGGGCGCGCAGCCACTTTCCGGTGGGGAACCCCCCGCGGGACGGCTATAATGGTGCGTTCCCTCCTCCAGCCTTCCCGAGGTGCCCCTTTGTCCTTCTCCCTTTCCGGCTCTGCGGCCGGCTACCTGAGTGTGGGCACGGCCGCTGTCCTCTGGGCCTCCTCCGGCGTGGCCGGGAAGTATCTGTTCGAGCAGGGGGTCGACCCCCTGGCCCTGGTGCAGATGCGCGTGACCCTGGCCGCAGGGCTCCTCCTGGCGGCGGTGGCGGCGTGGAACCGAACCCTCCTGCGCATCCGGCCGCGTGACCTGGCCTACTTCGCAGTGCTGGGAGGGGTGGTCATGGCTGCAGTGCAGTCCACGTACTTCTTCGCGATCAGCCGGATCCACGTGGCGGCGGCGATCCTGCTCCAGTACACCGCGCCGCTTTGGGTCGCCGCTTTTGCCGCCGTCTTCTGGAAGGAGCGGCTCTCTGCCCTCAAGGCCTCGTCCCTGGGCGCCGCCCTGCTAGGCGCCTACCTGGTGGTCGGCGCCTACGACCTGGACCTCGTGAGCCTCAATGCGGTGGGAGTCAGCGTCGCCCTCGTCGCCGGTGCATGCTTCGCCGCCTATTCCCTTCTCGCGGAGAGGGGGATGCACCGGTACTCCCCCTGGGCTGTGCTGTGCTACGCCCTGCTCTTCGCGACCCCGACCCTGCACGTCGTCTACGAACCCTTCCACTACCTCACAACCCGGTATACCGCCGCCCAGTGGGCCGCCATCGTCTACGTGGCCGTCGCCGGCACGCTCGTCCCGTTCGGGCTCTACCTGGTGGGGGTGAACCACATTCGCTCCACCCGGGCGAGCATCACGGCCACCCTGGAGCCCATAACGGCCGGCCTCCTGGCGTTCCTCCTCCTCGGCGAAACCCTCTCGCCCCTCCAGGCGGCGGGAGGTGCCCTGGTCCTCGGAGCCGTGGTGCTCCTCAACCTCGGCCGCGAAGCCGCCGATCTCTCCCCTGCTGCGGTCCGGGCCCGCCGGGCCCGCGAGGAACCCGGGGGGGGAGCAGCGGCGTGAGCCGAGAGCCGCCCCAACGGCTTGGGCTCAAGGTCCTGACCGGTCGCCGCATTCTGCCCTTCTGGGCCCCTCTGGCGGCGACCTGGCTCATGATGGCCCTGGAGGGGCCGTTCCTGGCAGCGATCATCGCTCGACTGGCGGACCCGACCCAAAACCTGGCGGCCTTCGGCGTCGCCCTGTCCCTGGCCCTGATCCTGGAGGCCCCCGTGATCATGCTCATGGGGGCCGCTACGGCCCTGGTGCGGGACCGGGACTCGTTTCGGAAGATGCGACGCTTCAGTTACGGTCTGAGCGCCCTGATGACCGGGGTGATGGCCTTGCTCCTCGTTCCCCCCGTCTTCCGTTGGGTTGCCTCCCAACTCCTCTCCCTGCCCCCCGAGGTGGCGGATCTCACGCAGGGAGCGGTGGTCCTGCTGCTGCCGTGGCCCGGAGCCATCGGGTACCGGCGCCTGTACCAGGGTCTCCTGATTCGCAGCGGCCTCACCCGCCGGGTGGGGTACGGCACCGGGGTGCGCCTGTGCGCCATGGCCGCGACGGCGTTGGCCCTGGCGGCC